>JAGPJJ010000025.1 GCA_018054505.1 Prevotella sp. | reverse complement strand
ATCGAAGGTTCCCGCACCTCCAGCCCTTCCTCCCCGTCATCCGGTGAGTGTACTTCCACCGCTAGCGGGGCCTCAATCTGACGGCTCACCGCACGACACATATAATATAATGTTCGGTCCACGAAATCCAGATGCTTGCGGTTCTGCATCTCCACGATGATATATTCTCCCGTGGAGGTACGGCAATAGAGGTCGTAAATAATCCCCTTGTCACGTACATGCTCCGCATGATCCTCCTTGTCGAGAAACACCAGATCCTCAATCCGATGCTCACCCGCCAACAACTCGTTCAATAACGTGATCAAGAACGGCTTGCTAGCCGGCTGACCGAAAATAATCTTAAAACCAATATCCGTAAACGGATTCACGAACTTTCCCATAGCTAATTATTTTTAGTTAAACCTATTGTTTATTCTACACCGCAAACATACGGAATTTTTATCAAAGAATAAAGCGCAAGCGTTCAATTCTTTTCAACATAAACCAATGGAGCCACAATATAACGAAATCGGGAGAGCCGGTTCTTACACCGACTCTCCCGATAATATTATTCTGACATCTCTGCCTTCGACAGTTTTCAGGAAAAAAACTATAACCGCTCGATCTTCTCTTCCGATAAACCGATGCATTGAACAATCAAAGATTTAGACACTCCCGCCTCTTTCAGGTTTCGAGCGATAGCATATTTCTCTGATAAACGGCCATTCTCCATACCTTCTACCATTGCTTTCTCTTGCGCTTCTTTTGCCTCCTGTAAGGAAGCATCTTCCGCAAGACATATCTACATTAATACAATCTACACCTATTCCCTCGTCCAAATGTCAGTTCCCAGAATAGGCTCATCCCCCCATCCTTTGCCTCTAAGATAACTGAAGGTTCCCGAGGGATCAGCATATGCCACTGCCCGGCAGGAATCTGTAGAACCATATTCCCAATGGCAGGCGACAACTCATAACGGCCGCACTCCACCCCCTTCTCATCATAGAAGATCTCCGTGACCGCCCCCCGCAAGATAGCGACCGTCTCAGACGTATTCGAATGACGATGGATATCCACTAACGATCCCGACTGCAAGGCGTTCAGCATCCGCTGGGAAGTATCCTCGGAACTATTCCGCAAATCCAAGTTCACACGCAAACGAGGGCTATCTGCCGTTTTAGCCAACAAATCATCCAATAATTCTTGATTAATCAACATAAGCTATACCGTTCTAAAAGGCCAGAGAGCCTTGAATACCAAATAAGTTGTATTGCTCTTACCAAACATCAAATTGATGCAATAAAATCCAGCTATTACCATCCACTCAGGGAAATATAACACATGCTTGGCTCTGCCTTCCGCCTTTTCAACCTTAATGAGGTTATTGATGTCCAGCAGCTCGGGATTCTTGATGATATGAATTGTATTATCAACCTCTTTATCAACCCAATCTACCATGGCTTTAACAGCACCACTCATCTCTAGCACCTCAAATTTACCACCATTACCTATCTTATATGCCCAGTTAGGATATTTCAGATAATAGCGCTTCTCAATATCACGCTTCTGCGTAGCGGTATAGACAGGGGAGAATCTATATATATTCCACTTTGGGCAAATCTCTTTAAGCCTGCCTTCAGCCATTGCCTTGCTCTTTCCATAGTTCGAGATAGGATTCAGCTCTGTGCCTGAATTTATTAACCCCTTCACCATGCCAATGGCATCCACAGTACTGATAAACAACACAGACACATTATGGCTAACACAAGCTTCAAACACATTCTCAGCACAAGTCACATTCAGAAACTTGAACCTCTCAAAACTAAAGTCAGTTTCACCACCTCCAGCATGTGCCAATGCGGCCAAATGAATGCATCTATCCACCTTCTCCGCATCCAATAACGCCTCCAACGCATTTTTGTCAGCAAGGTCAAGAACCACTTGTTTCAAATGCTCATGCGTCCAATCTGATACCCTGCGGTCAACACCCACTACAGTGCAACCTTTAGCTATCAGATCTTTCACCAGATAGCAGCCAATCATCCCAGCTGAGCCTGTTACCAGTATTGTTTTATTCGACATATCCTTTTAATTTTTCAAGTATCCAATTCTGCGGTTTACCAGCCACCCTACCTAAAATGCACAAAAACGTCCAAACGATCATTTTTAAGTCAAAACCGACATTCACGTGATGAACATAAAACGCCTCTAATTCCCTACGGGTAGGCAACACTTTTTCCATATACTCTGCAGGATCTTCTACAGTGTCACCGTATAAATAATCATATAATGCGGCTGGACCTGTCAACCCCGGACGCACTCGGGCAGCTATACCATATTTACCCTCACGCATAATCACCACTTGATCTTGTGCGGCTGGACGAGGTCCCACTATCGCCATATCCCCCAATACACAATTCAGCAACTGAGGCAATTCATCAATCTTTGTAGCGCGCATAATGGCACCCCACTTGAAGATACGGTTCGTATCCGCCTTGAAACTCTTCTCATCCGCATCTTTGGCGATCGTCATGCTTCGGAACTTATACATCCTAAAAGACTTGTTATCTTTTCCAATACGATTCGCACAATAAAAAACAGGTCCCCAATCAGAGATAAGAATACCAATAATAGCTATCAAGAACACAGGCAATAAAACGATCAACGCACCACCACAAGCTATCACACAAAAAGCTCTTTTTACAAACTGATACATACAATCAAAGTCTTCTTAAAGTACACTCAAATGCCTCCGCATAATTCGTTCCACTTTGAGCGCCCCGATAAGCCGCTAACCCCTTGATCGCTTCCGCAGAGCGAGGATGAGGAAAAGGCCGCATTACACCCCGATAGGTAGCTAAAGCATTTATTTTAACCTCTAAGCAGTTCTCACCAACCTCCACGAATGTATTTGGCTGAAATCGGTTCATGGATGTATTAACTGACCATTCAGTAGAAGAGAGTACCTCCATAAACAGGAACTCCTTTAAAGGTTTCACCTCCGCACGGCGTTGAAACAGACGGATAGCAGCTTGACAAGCCATAGAGGTATGCATATGATCATTATTTGTGTCAGAAGGGTGATGCGTGATAACCACGTCACAATTCGATGCGATGATCGCCTTCTCTATAAACTGTACCAAACTAAGATGCGTAGCATTATTCATCTCTATATTAGGGAAGTTCCCCGCATACTTATTACGTATGCCAAGCATCTTTGAGCTAGCATCTAAATCATCGTTCAGTTCATTGTCGTCAGGGCGAAAAGCACGTGCTTTAGCCTCTGAACACATAATGCAGATGTCTACTGAATGGCCATCCCTTGTAAGTTTTTTAATTGTTGCACCAGCACCCAACACCTCATCGTCAGGATGAGCTACTACGACTAAATAGTTCATACTAGATTGTTCCATTATCTACATGTATATTCTGTCCAGTGATACTACATGCTTTCTCACTAACAAGAAAGGAAACAGTTTCCGCTACAGAACGAACACTGGTAGCCGCCTTCATAGAAGTACGTTTGTATATCCTATCTTTTTGGTCGTCTGTAAGAGTTGAGCTCATGGCTGTCTCCATAAATCCAGGCACTACCACATTGGAGCGAATGCCCATCCCCCCCCATTCACGAGCCGTATCCTTTGAAAATGCTTCGAGTGCACCCTTTGAAGAAGCATACATAGCAAGCCCTTTGTAACCCGTATGCGCACTAATACTTGAAATATGCACTATAGAACCACGGGTATGGTGAAGAAGCATATTACGTATTGCGTATTTTGTCATCATCATCGGAGTAAATACATTGACCGCATACATCGCCTTCAGTCGATCCAAGTTTAGATTTGTCACTATATCATCATAAGCCATCGCAGCATTGTTCACGTAAACGTCAAGTACGACTTTATTTCCCACAAATTCTTTAAAAACCGACTTTCTTATACTCTCGCTATCGCTAAGATCAATACTCTTGAAGAAGAGTTTGCCCGCATATTCAGCTTCCAATGCTTTAAACTCATCCGTATAACTACGAGCGACACCATACACAGTATTACCCTGCTCCAGCAACACTCTACAAATTTCCAAGCCCACACCACGTGAGCAACCTGTTACCAATACGTTCATGATCGTTTAATTTTACCAGTTCTTGTTAATGAGAAAGAATCCACAAACTTAATTCGACGAGGAATCTTAAAGTCCTGCAACTGTTCTTTCAAATAGTTACGAATCTCCAATTCCGTAAGGGTTGAGCCTTCAACTAATTGCACTTCCGCACAAAGCACATTACCCAAAATAGAGTTAGCCTTACCATAAACCAAAGCCTGCTGTACTCCTTCGATTTCAAGGATTACTTTTTCAGTTTCGCCAGGGTTAACCTTATAGCCGCCCACATTGATGAGTTCATTTTTGCGACTCCTGAAGCGGAATAAACCATTGGCTTCGTTCACCCATTCAATCAAGTCACCTGAATGATAGTAATCACCATCGAACTTAAAGCTATCCGACTGACCAAGCAGCGACTTGTGAATAAGCAACTCCTCCTCTTGAATCAAGAATTTGTCCCGAATAGCAGCTGGAATCTGGAAGCTATCGCCTTTAGCGGCAAATAAAGTTCCAGCTTCCGTGGAAGCATACACATTATTTATTTTAGCGTTAGGAAAAATCATCCCTATTGACTCATAAAGCTTCTTATCAGATTTCTCTCCCCCAAGTGTTACACGCTGTACGGTCTGATAAACTTTTTCGAAAGGCAATAGCAAGCGATAGAAAGTGGGCGTAGCAGACATATGAGTAACGCGATTTGTCTCAATTAGCGAATAAACCTCAGTACGGCTCTTATTAAACACATTCACCAAGAAGTTCAGATTCATAAACGCCTGGAAGAACACCTGCAAGCCTGCCATATGAGTTGGATTATATGCATACGCCCAAACCTGATTTATATATTTTTCGCCAAAACGTACCGCCCGCATAAGAGTCTGCACGCAATGTACCACTTTCTTAGGTTGACCGGTCGTTCCAGAAGTAAAGATCGTGATTTCAGATGTAGAGTTCTTAACCGCCTCTACAACAGCCTCCATGTTAACAAACGTAGTGGAAACAATTTTTGTTGGCACATTTATTTCAGCTACGTTTACACCATCGATTTCTGTCTCGTTTAGGTCAGCGTCAAGTAACACTAACGGAGCATTGTTAGCCAATGCCTTGATAAGATTAACGAAGAAGAGATACAAATCTAGCTGTTTGTACAGAAGGTAGTACTTGTCGCTCTCGTTGAGCGAAGCAAGCAACTGCTCATAGCTGTACTCAGAGCCATTATTCAAAAGGAATCTTTTCATCTGCAATTAAGAGAGTTTCGCATAGATTTCACCAATCGTATTAACTAGTCCATCCTCGAAGATGTCAATGTCAAACTCATCCTCAATCTTAACAGTTAATTCTGCAAGATCAAATGAAGTAAAAGCAAGATCTTCGCGAAGTCTTGTTTCTGCCGTAAGTTCAGCTACTGTATTCATATCTTTAGCAGCTCTAATCTCATTAATTATATCAAAAACTTTCTTTTCCATACTACTTTACTTTTAACAAGTTATACATTTATAATAAATCATACGAAGACAGATCAACCTCCCAATTGTCAATATTGAAAACATCTACCTTTGATAATTTTTCTTTATCCAAAATTCTGCAATCAAAGCGGAAGGCTTTAGGTTCAAATCTTCTTGGGATCTTAACCATTGATAGCGGAGTGAAATGGAGATGACCAACATAAAGAAACAATCCACACTCTTTCTTAACATCGCTCACCATTTTTCTAACAGCTTTATCGAAATTCCTTGCAGTAAGCGGATATACATCCATCAGAAAGCAAGCCTTGACTCCCTCAAATGCAGAAATTTTCCACACGCACTGCATTTCATTATTTTGATACAGATGATAATCAGTAGGGTTGAACCATTTGAAACGGGTCTGCTCAAACTGAGGCCTAACTTTCCTGATGATTGTGTCGGCAATATTGTTAGATGATGACAAATGCGACAATCCTAATAAACAGTTTGAGAAAAGTATCGAGAATGGATTCAAAAGCTTCATCGATGCTTTATAATCACCAATCTTATACGGCAAGATATAGGTATCAAGCAAACCTATTCTCTTTTCTTTCAAAAATGCACGGCTAACCATTTCAGAATTATCATTAGGAAAACCAAAACAGGCAACCATTCCTACTTCTTCTGCATTTTTAATAGCAGCATTCAAGACACTCAACAAATTACTTACATTATCCCGATAACTATCTTTGATAAATAAATCAGATCCCAACCCTACAAGAACTTCTTCTCCTTTAACAGAATAGATAAATGGAATTAATGAGTAACTACCACATATTTCATCAAATTCATTATATAATAGCGTATGAAAAGAATGCTCTAAACAAGTAGAAGTATATTCGTTTTTAAAATAAGTGATAGACCTCTCTTGATTATATACCTCTCTGAAAGCACCAAGAAACTTACCGATTTCACAATCTGTTAAATCAGTTGTCTTTAATGTTACTGTACGCATAAAAATAATATTAATTATTTAAAGCACCAGTTTCTTCAAAAGGTTTATTATAAATCATCTGTTCTAATATTTTAGAATCAACCAAAGATCTATACCAAAGATGATACATGTAATGCATAACATACCCTTCCTTACCATCAAGAAAACCTAGCTTAATGATATAATAATAGAAAAAAAGAATCCAACTTCGAAGAAAAATAGGTAATTTGTAATAAAGTCCAAATTTCAATCTTCGTGTATTTCCTATTGTTTGATCTTTTGAGATTTGATTTTTATTTGTGTTTCTAGACTGAATATATTCAAAATAATCTTGCATCTCACGGGTTGCATACCAATTCATTTTATTTACCCAATGGGTCATATCTTTAAAATCATAATGAATAAATCGATGTTTGCAAAAAACAGATCTACCATGTGATAAAATTGTGTGTTCATCCATTTTTCTATCTTCAATGCGACCTATTCCTGTCTTAAACATCATCAATTTTCGCTTGGTATGGCAACCGTGTTTAATTTTATGACCAAGAAAATATAACCAAGCTTCCATAGTAAAACCATTAACTTCATCATCTGATTCATATTTTTGTACAAGTCCGGACAGTTCAATCTTTAGTTCAGAAGTAAGTCTTTCATCTGCGTCTAGCCTAAAAGTCCATTTTGTTGTTATATTTGTATTATCTAATGCCCAATTAAACTGGCGAGCATAGTTCTCAAACGGATGCTCGTAAAAATCCGCAGAGAATTTCGCTGCTATTTCTTTAGTTTTATCAATGCTACCACTATCTATTACAACACATCTGGTGGCAAAATCTTTAACAGATTCCAAACAGTCAGGTAAATTCACCTCTTCGTTTTTCGTAAGTATAACTACAGTAACATCTAACATACGCTTATAAATAATCAGTTAATTCACAGAAACAAATCCGTTAACATAATCATAAATCATATTGTCTGATTTTATAGTATCAACTTTTGGATGAGTAACTGCAAATGTTTCCGTTTTGTGATTAATCAGTTTTGTTGTAAATAAAACAGAAGAAGAGAATGAGTATATTTTCATATTATATATAGAAGATAAAACCTCAAGTGTTAATTGTAAACTGGACATATCAATATGCTCACAAACAACATTCTCTTTCTTCGAAGACATGGTATGAGACAAGTAATAATCAATTGCATATTGTGATATACAATTATTGACTATAGTAGAATATTCATCCACACTCATATTATTCATTAAATACAATGGCTGTCCCACAAATATAGACTTCCCTTCTAAATTCATACTTAAGGGAACTGATTTGAGAATGTGATCTGCATCTATACGTAACTGCTTTTTTAATCCAAAATAATATTTTGCACGATTAGGTTCTAACAAATAACAACTTCCTATTTTCTTATAGACTCGATCAACATTAATAAATAACAGCTTCATAAGCAATCGCTTTATACGATTATTTGAAGGGACAAAATTGTAATAATTCATAAACCCATCTTCAAGCATGATGATCTTTGCTGTTTTAGTATGATTCAAAATATACAAATTGGCAACAGTAACTATATTTGAAATAGTAACGAGATTATAGTCTAGCTGATTTAAAATCCTACTCAATATAAAAACCTGCTTAAGAATTGCTACATGCGACAACTCTGCATGAACAGACCAGACCTTATCAAACAAATGTTGCATAGGATACTCATTCTGATCTAAGCGATCTGTAATCATTAATAGGTAATGCTTTGAACATTGACTCCATTCACTAGTAGAAATGGCATAAAAAATATCATTATATTTTCGTGCCACTACCAGTATTTTATCTGACGAATTATTCATAATCTAATTATTGGTTGTTTTTTTATAATCAATATAAACAAATAAGGAAGAAGCAAATAAGGCAAAAACAGCATATTATGCAAAGCAAAAGAGCAGTATCCTAATGATATAAAAATAAATCCAAAATCAAAACATTTTCTCTTTTTTAAATCATTGAACATAAATAGAATCAATAATAAAAAAGCAAATCCCCAATCATAATAATAACGCAGGAAATCATTATGAGGGGTTAATGATTCATCATTAAAAAAAGTTTGAAAGAAATCAGTAGACTTACGAGCTCCATGAGGAAAAATGAAATAATTTTCTCGTATTCCATCCAATAAAAATATAGACAAAGATTCTCTTGTTAAAAAAGAGGCATCTTCATTTATGCGCAAAACAACTTTCAACTCATCGAACAGTGAAAAAGAAACAAGCGCAACACAAAAAACTGACATAGCAAAGAAAATCCTTTTTCCACAAAAGAGATATATTTGATAAATCCAATAAGGCAAAAAGAATAGTAACGATCGGGTTTTACATACAAATATGTAAGAAACAAAAAAGCATATTAAAAAGAATAGAACGACTGTCTTTCTTTTTGCATTTTTATACAGCAAATTAAAGGTTTCCCAATATAACACACACAATATAGAGACTATACTTGCAGAAAGATTACCATATTTAAAAAAACCAATAAAACGAATATCTCCACCTATGTCAATATAGTTAGCAGGAAACAGCATTGCAAATAAACTCAATATGAATACGATAAAAGACAATTTATTAAGCAATTTCAAATTCTGACAAACAAGAGTTGTGCTATCATATACCAGAATAGATGCAAGAATGAAATAAGCAATTGAAACATCAATAAGAATATACAACATACCACTCCCATTAGCATAAGAAAAAATAGAAATTATCAACAAAATAGGCAATATTTTCAAACAGAAAGAGAATGAATGTTTCAGTAAAAAAAAGTACAAACAACAAAACAAGGCATACACTATAGCATTAATTGATGAAATATTCGGAAGTATTCTTGTCATAATTAACAAGATCATGTAAGCATACACCAAAATATCACCCTGAAATTTACTTTTATTTATCAACATACTTATATTTCACAAAGAAATTGTTAGTTCCTAAACCAGAAGAGAATTTCTATCAGAAATTATCCTTACACCTTCCTTGATTGAAATCCTTAGATTTTTATAATTAATAAAAAGATATATACCTACTCCAATCAAAATAACATGCCACTGGTTAATAACAAAAGCATAAATCAAGACAAGTACACAAGGAAACCATTTTTTCAGCGCAAATATCTCCTTCAACACATCAGCTATCGCATGATTCTTATTCATGGTTGCTAAAGATTCTCGAGTCGTCATGAATGTATAAAACAAAGAACTAATAGGAACAACCAACGACAAAGCATATAATGAATTGAAATATTCACCACATAAGATTCCCAAAACCAGCGTCAACACAACAGATTCGAAACCAAAAACAACTAATCTGAATTCTTTCTTTTTTGACAGCAGATAAGCTGAATGCCCAGTAGTAGAACTCATAATTATTTGCCCCAAAATAAGAATAGGGAATATAATAGTGATATCATTTCTATATTGAGGTAACAAATAGGACAAAACAACCGCAACAAATATAGACAATAAAGACACCAAATCTATAAATAGAATATAAACACCTCTTATCCTGCTTATCAACTCATAAGCCTTATCTTCATCACAACTATAGAGTCTGTTCAATATTTTAGGATAGAATATGAACAAAAATGCTCCACAAGCCATAATTATACCATGAATCAAGGTATTAACAAATGAGTAACACCCAAACTCTTCTAAAGAAAAATAAGAACTTACTAAAGATGATGCCACTAACGTAAGAAGATAAAAACTCAAATTATAGAGTAATAGAGTAATACCCCTACGTAACAAAACAGATGCGATCGATCGATCAATTTGAAAGGAAGGAGGATTGGGCAAATCCACCCTAAAAATGATCAATGCTATCACATTACTCACAAAATAAGAAACAACAATCTGTCTAACAGTAAGTTTATTCCACATAATTAACACCAATACAAGTAGTACAAAATGAGGAAGGAACTGTTGGATATTCAATTTAATCAGCTTTCCATGTAGTTTATAATATGTTATATAAATTCGAGACAGATTAATTACGATACATGTCATTAGCAATAACATACCATATGAATCGAACTCATAGCGACTAAATAGCGAAACTATTGAAATTAAAAAAGCAAACACCATGAACAGAAAAGTATTTATCAATAAATTCAATGCCCATGACGTATTCCATATTTTACATCTATCACCATCTTTACTTACCGCATATTCCGTATTCAAGGACTCATTAATTCCCAGATTTGAATACGACATATATTGCATAATCAAAAAGACAAAGCTATATATTCCATATTTGATATCACCTAGAGCTTTTGCCAATAATATGGAATTCAAGAATTGAACTATATACGTCCCATATCGAAAGATTACATATACGGATGAAGGAGAACGTAACAGACCTAATATATTATATCTAGTACCCATTGCAGAACTTTACTTTCTCACCACATTAAGAACTTGATCAACAAACTTGCACTTCGCCACTATGGTACATAAAGCAGCCATATCAAATCCTTTACCAATTAAATTTTTTCTAAAACGAACTCCACTCTTTATAAAGGATTCAGAACTCTGAAGCGATGCAACACTCGTTTGAAACAAGATCTCATTATTTTTATTCTGCGGACGATAAACCGGTTCTATAAGTTTTACATATAAAATATCATAAAGCTTTGATCTTAAGACATAGGGCTTAATTCTCAATAGCAATGAATATCTCCAATTCTTCTTCAACACCCCCTTCTGACGATTATATATACCATAATGATGATGAGTAAACACTGGTATATTCAACAGCATAGGGCACCAACTATTTATTAGACGCAATGAAAGTTTACTATCTTCTCGATAATCATATGGAATATTATAGATTATATCCCATATTCTTTTACTGTGCAAAAGAGGATATGAGAAGAAACTTTCATTCAACATATTTGAAAAATAGCATCCCATATCATGTCTAAAATAATTAAAAATATTAGCATATTTAGTTTTTAGATCATTCTGTAAATCTAAGTTTACCAATTTAATTTCATCACAGATCAATTTGCACACATTAGGTAAATCAAAAACATAATTAAATAAGCCTCCTCTCAAGCAGCCTTTAATTGCAAATTTCGAATTATCATAATCTTCATCAAATGAATCATCCAGACTTCCTATTTCTCTTAAAAGATCTGTATCCATTCCAAATTCTACTTCATCGATATTCTCTTTGTGTAAATCATCAAACAAAGTCAACCATTTTTGATTATGCGCATAAATGCTAATGTATTCACCATATCGATCCAATTCATCTTCATCTATAGTTCTCAAACACTCTCTAAAATGCTGACTTACATCGAATATTTTAGTTTTTAAAGAAAACTCAGAAGCTAAAAGTTCATTAATTTTCGCATCTTGTAAAGTTCCATTTGTAATTGAATCTTCACCCTTCCAATATCCAATCATAACTTCCTTACTATGGAATAGATCTAAAGCTAGTTTTACTCTAGAATCCAATCCTCCCGTAGCAAAGAGAAATTTTTTATGCACTCTTTTATTAAGGACTGTAGTCTGCAATTCTATTTCATCCTTTAACACCTTCAAGGCCTCCTCCATTGAGCCAAAGGAATAGGATGTAGTATGAACGTCACACTTTTTTATAATTGCCTGATGGATAGCAAAATCGTATTCGATATATTCATTTTCTAGTAACCTATATATATTTTTGAAAGGAGTTCTATTGCTACACAGTCCAACACTCGCAAGCATTGTAGCAAAAACAGTTTCGTCGAATTCTTGTTTTGAAACTTTTTCTACGTGATAATATGTATTAGTAACAACCACACCTTCTCTACCTATATAATAATAAAGAGCGTATGTATGGCACTCATCCACAAATATTCTAAGTTTATTATCTTGAATATAAGCTAAAGCATAAGAACCTATCAAATGTTTTCTTACATAATCAACACCTTTATCTTCTGACTTGAGATCTTGATAGATTACATTCAAATTAAAGGGATTATCATCATTTAAATACGCCCAAGTACCTATAATCGCAACTACCCCGTCATTATCAAAGTAACAATTTTCACTGTCTACATATCGCTTCGCATAACAAGTTAGTCCATTTGAACTATAATTTTTATTTAATTCATTTTTGGAATAAATACCTCTAAGAATATTTTCCCAATCCTGATTATTGGTAAATAATAATTTTCCCATATCAATTAATATTATTTCTAATGTAAGCACTCAATTGTTTCCACTATGCTATTCTAGTGTATATTATACCCCTTACCTGATTCAATTAATATGTAGAATAAAGTAGGCATTTTCATTCCACGTTCGTTACTATCATGAAGGCTATTTTGAGGAAACTATCTCCTTCCTAAAACAATCTTATAGATTTATATAATCTAGATTTATCAGTTGAAACAAAAAGAATAGAACCTTCTGTTGCAAAATATTAAATCATATCCCATGTAAGGATGGTATCTTCTGTTAGATCTGCAAGTACTTTACGACCTATAACAATATCTTCAAAACGTGGAGCGATACCAGTGCCCGGACGCTTTGGCATAAGGTCTTCCTTTTTGATAATCTCGCCTGCTTTCATGCAACGAGTAAGCACCAATGAGCGACGAGCCTCGCGACGAGGAACCTGCTCACAATCGAGAACAACCTTCTCTGGATTACCTAGAATTTTGTCAATCCATTGGAAGTTGGCAATAGCCTTTTTGAAATCCTCTGGATCACCCGCATGATAGTGGTCGTTGCCAGGAAGAGTCTTGTCGAGAGTGAAGTGCTTCTCGATAACCTCTGCTCCCAATAAATAAGCTGCAGCAAGAGTCATCATATTGTCATCAGGGGCCACATGATCACTAAATCCAACACGAACGGATGGAAATGTCTTCTTCAATGTATCAATTACACGAAGATTTGCATCTTTAGGATTAGTAGGATATGATAACACACAGTGAAAAACAACGATATCTTTACATCCTGACTCTTGTAACGCACGAATAGCTTCATCACATTCCGAAAGATAAGCTGCTCCTACAGACACAAAAACAGGCTTACCTTTTGCTCCTATATGATGAATAAATGGCAAATTAGAAAGATCGGATGATGAGATTTTATAGAAATCTACCATGTCATAAAGATAGTCAGCTGAAGCATAGTCGAAAGGAGTAGATGTAAAATCCATTCCCTTGTCATGAGTGTATTTACAAAGCTCACGGTACTCACATTCACCAAAAGAGTCATGCTTTAAAAACAACTCATATTGGGTCTTTGTCGGCTCCTTTGTCAAGTCCCAATAAGCTGGCGAATTCTTAGATACGATAGTGCCAGCTTTATATGATTGAAATTTAGCACAATCAATACCAGCTTCAGCTGCAGCATCGATATACATCTTTGCTGCTTCGAGCGGATTGATGTTGAGTTTCTTAGCGGTATCATAGAAATTGACACCCATTTCTGCTATTACATAAGGTTTCATAATACAAATGAGTATGTTGTTTATAATCCACGAATAAGCGACATCACACGCTTACGGCCATCACGAAGGTTGTGCGAGAGAAGTTTTCCATGTAACTTCTCTCGTGCTTCCTTGGAAAGATTCATATACATTTTGAGAATACCTTCGATAATTTCATCGCTTGGGTTAAGACCAATGTACGAGAAACCATTCTCATTGCAAACAAAGCCATGCTTCTCCTCACGCTGATTTTGTGCCATTGCGATTGAAGGAATGCCAAGGAGTGCAAGCTCGTAACCTGTGCGTCCACGAGAAGTAATAGCAATATCACAGGAAGACATGAGTTCAGGCATATTGCTAACATCATAAAGAACCTGAATATGTTCATACTTATTATACTCAAGTAAAGCATCAACATTGTACTTAGCACGCCCAACAACTACAACAAACTCATATTTCTTATACTCATCTTTAGAGATGATGTCAAGCAAACGGTCTGTGTAGTTCTGCGGGTCAGCACCACCAAAAGCAATGAATACACGATTAACATCTTCCTTTATCTTGATTGGTTCGTAGAACATAAAGATCTTACCACAGATATAGTATTTCTCCCCGCCATAAACATTAGGCAATGCATGCTCACTATAAAGTGCATTGAAAACAAGGTCAGCTTTAAGAATTCCTTCACCATCATCCTCAAAGTTGATAAGTTTAGCGTTTGGCAAAACTGAACGCAAACCAATCATATAGTCAATGGACGTAGTGAGGATATCGTTGACAAATAAGCTGTACTGCTCACGTTTACAGATCTCGTAGAGTTCCGCAATGCCATTGACAGGGATAAGATTATGAGTAGTGTTACCAAAAACCTTAACATCTGTCTGGTTTACATCGTAGTAGACATCTGGCTTAACATAGAATTCATCAGCGATTTCAAGAGCACGATAGATGTGTCCAATACCACGCTTGTTATTACCATTCACATAGATAGCTATCTTCTGAGCCTCAAGTAAAGCAGCTGCACTACAGAGATCAGCGAAGGTATCAATATCCTGCGACTCTCGCTCTGGAATCTCGTAAACATCAACATTTACACCAATACGAGTACTCTCTGTTACGATATCTGCCTTTGAGATAACAAAAGCACCCGTCTCCATGTAACATGGTGGAAGATACTGACGGTTAAGACGCTTTTCATAGTTCGGTATCTTCTTTCCATCCTTTTCTCCCCAAGAGAGGTGAGGTGCATTGATTGCAGAGATAAGAGTGTCGAGTTTGCTTTTTATTGCGTATTCAATGGCACTATCTAATGTACCAACAGTGAGAGTTGGCGAAGTGGGCTGCATAGTGATGACATAATCCCACTGCTTATCCGTCGGAATAGCGTCATAGATAACCGCATCGAGAGTTACCTCATCGCCAGCAAGCTCCGCATCACGCCAATGCACCTTCGCTCCCATTTGCTGCGCAATGATACGTACAGGGTTAGAATCAGTCGAAATAATCACATCGGTAATATACTTTGACTGCAATGCATTTTTAATTGAGTAATATACTAAAGGATGCTGCCCAAGCAATCGGATATTTTTATTGGGAACTCCTTTAGATCCTGCTCTTGCAGGAATAATTGCTAAAATGTTCATGTTTATCTACAATTAGAATTTCTCTTCACCTTCAATGTTAGCACTCAATTATCCCATCTTACTATTTACCAGCAAGATAGAATAATAGTTTTTTTATATTAAGTGATTTCTGTTTGTATTACTTGCAATAAACTCCATTTAGGAGACCTTCATAATAATTATTGCCATATATCATTTCACGGATGACACTACTCATCCAACTCTTTAGTTGTAGGTCATAAGACTTGCAGGTTCAAATGAACGTATGAAGATAGTCTACTTGCTGTTTAAGTTTTGGTAAGTCCTTACTGATAACACCTCAGATAATCACATTATCTTCCTTATCATAACCATGTATAACAAAGTCCCTCAGACCAACGACCCTCCTCCCATTATCAATTTATATATCCGGATCTATATCCAAAAAATGATTGGTGGCTTCCCCTATAATCTCCAGTTCACGTTCTACTACCCAACGCAACAACTTATTTTACTCGTAAGCAATAAAATCCCTTTCCTCCCCAAAATATTCCTCAATGGATAAAACGGATTATTGGATATCATAGAGATATTTCCGAATGCTACAACTGAATTCATATCTTTCCTCTTACGATTCGATCACGAGCATAACTTATTTTTTCTTATAACACAAGCTTTTTCCGGTAAAAGAAGTAATCACCTCAAACCCGTTACGAACCTAAAACGTTTGTTTTTTATAATTACTTAGACAAATTACTATCGATAACCCAATCCCCCAGCGTATGCCGCCCACTATCAAAATTAATCCCAACCTTTACGATCGGCAACCCACAAAGAGCGAAGCGCTCCGGGTAATTGCGCAAATTGATTTGCTCGAGGGCTATATCCGCGGTCTTGTTTAACTTCAATTCCACGACATAGAGTGTTGTCGGTGTGCGCATCACCATATCCACACGGCCTTTCGGGGTACGGACTTCCACGTCCACATACATTCCTAGCAGGC
>JAGPJJ010000024.1:5706-16601 GCA_018054505.1 Prevotella sp. | reverse complement strand
TTTTCATCCTGGATTGAATGGCAAACCAGTTTGCGTGTTGTCATCAAATGACGGATGCATCATTGCCTTGACTCCTGAAGCTAAAGCAATAGGACTGCATCGTGGTGATCCTATATATAAGGTACGAGATCTTGTGAAGTATAACAATGTTGCCATTTTTTCAACGAATATGCTTCTGTATGCAGCGATGTCCAGAAGAGTGACAAATATTCTTCGCTCATTTGTGAACCATGTAGAGAATTACAGTATTGACGAAAGTTTCTGCTTTCTTGATGGTTACGAGACGATGTATAATCTGGAAGATTATATGAGGATGGTGGTAGAGAAAGTGAAACTATATACTGATATTCCCGTGTCGGTAGGGATTGCTGAATCAAGAACTTTAGCGAAGATGGGAAGTAAGTTTGCCAAGAATTATAGGGGATATCATTCTGTTTGCATGATAGACACCGAAGAGAAACGAAGAAAAGCGCTTTCAATGATGGAACTTTCTGACGTGTGGGGAATCGGCAGACGAACATTGCCTAAACTGGAATACTATGGTGTGCACACGCCATTGGAATTGGCAGACAAAAAAGAAACATGGATTAAAAGCAGATTTAGTCTTCCGATGGTGCAGACATGGAAAGAACTAAATGGAATTTCATGTATTGATACGTCAGAAGTAGCAAACAAGCAGTCGATATGCACCAGTAAAAGTTTTGGAGAATATGTGACAGAGATAGATTCGCTAAGAGCCGCAGTGGCAACTTTTGCAGCGAGCAGTGCCAACAAACTGCGAGGGCAAAATTGTGTGGCGAGTGCAGTAACAGTGTTTATTATGAGTAATCGTTTCCGTGACGACTTGCAACAATACAAAAATGGGTTGACACAGACATTGCCTGTTCCGACTTCTGACACCATAGAAATAACAAAAGCTGCATTGCAGATTGTTGACGACATATATATGAAAGGAATCTGTTACAAGAAAGCCGGAGTGATATTAAGTGATATAACAAAAGACACCGCTGTTGAGCAAAATCTATTTGATGATATAAAGAATCGTCCACAAAGATTTAAACTTATGAATACAATAGACAAACTGAATCATCGCTATGGGCTGAAAAGTATTAAACTAGCCGTGGAAGGCGCTGATAAAGAGGCATGGCATTCGAGAAGTGAGCATCGAAGTGGTAACTATATATCAGATATAAATGAGATAATGACAATACGAATTTGAAGGCAAATAGATAAATCTTATTTCTATATTCATAAATTCTATGGGGTTATTTTTGTAATTTGAAAGTATTAATTCTATCTTTGCATTACAAAAAATAATAATAGACTTAATACAAAAACGATTATGAAAAAGAAATTTATTTGTACAGTATGTGGATACATCTATGAAGGCACAGAAGCTCCAGACCAGTGTCCAATTTGTAAAGCTGACAAGAGCAAGTTTAAAGAAATGGAATCTGTTGACGATGATTTGACATTCGCTACAGTTCATTATCTTGGTGCAGCATATAAGGAAGGTGTATCAAAGGAATTGATTCAGCACTGTAAAGAAACATTTGCTGGTGAGTGCAGTGAAGTGGGAATGTATCTAGCGATGGCCCGACAGGCAGATCGTGAAGGCTATCCAGAAATTGCAAGAGCTTTTGAACACTATGCTTACGAAGAAGCTAATCATGCAAGTCGCTACGCAGAACTTCTAGGTGAGGTTTTGGCTGATACAAAGGCTAACCTTGAGGCTCGTATCTCTGCAGAGAAGGGCGCATGCGCTGAAAAGTTTGAATTTGCAAAGATGGCAAAGGCTGAAGGTAACGATACTCTTCATGACACAATTCATGAAATGGCTAAAGACGAGGCCCGTCATGCGGCAGGTTTCGCAGGTCTCTATAAGCGATTCTTTAAATAAGATTTCTATAGCAATAGCTGGAAGGATTGGATTTACATCATGTGAATTCAATCCTTTTTTTTGTGTTGCAATGTTTCGCAATTCTCGTCATTACTTTACTATTAGGATAAATCAAAAAACTTTATGGAGTGGTTGTCTGTTTTCTCTACCATGTACAAATGTTTGATGAGGAATCTCAATCGCCTGTAAATGAGCGGATAACGCCACAGAATAGGCTATAAATAGATAAAGCTTATTTTGGCATTCATAAATTCTATGGGGTTATTTTTGTAGGTTGAATGTTTTCATTCTATCTTTGCAATACAAAAAAAATAACAATAAGTAATAAACTAAATAACAAAACGATTATGAAAAAGAAATTTATTTGTACTGTATGTGGATACATCTATGAAGGCACAGAAGCTCCAGACCAATGTCCAATGTGTAAAGCTGACAAGAGCAAGTTTAAAGAAATGGAATCTGTTGACGATGATTTGACATTCGCTACAGTTCATTATCTTGGCGCAGCATATAAGGAAGGTGTATCAAAGGAATTGATTCAGCACTGTAAAGAAACATTTGCTGGTGAGTGCAGTGAAGTAGGAATGTATCTAGCGATGGCCCGACAGGCAGATCGTGAAGGCTATCCAGAAATTGCAAGAGCTTTTGAACACTATGCTTACGAAGAAGCTAATCACGCAAGTCGCTACGCAGAACTTCTAGGTGAGGTTTTGGCTGATACAAAGGCTAACCTTGAGGCTCGTATCTCAGCAGAGAAGGGCGCATGCGCTGAAAAGTTTGAATTTGCAAAGATGGCAAAGGCTGAAGGTAACGATACTCTTCATGATACAATTCATGAAATGGCTAAAGACGAAGCTCGTCATGCAGCAGGTTTCGCTGGTCTATACAAGCGATTCTTTAAATAAGTTTTTCCGATAACAACACTAAAGGGGTTGAATTTACAACATGTTAATTCAATCCTTTTTTTATCTATAAGGAATTTATTGTTGCTTTAGATTGCTAAAGCCAACGAGTCTATCAGTGCGTTCTCCATTTCCTCTATAATAAACTAAGCACTGATAGGCATTCTCTGTCTGGAAGAAGTTGCCTTCTGATTGCAAATCGTGAGCTTTACCATTATTGTCTACCACTAGATATTTATATGAGTAATATCCTTGCTTCAACAATATAGATGCTTCATAAAATCCCGAAGAAGGATTATAGGTCATCTTGTATTTTGGGAGAAAACTATTGTTAGTGAATGCTCCATCAATGTATATATCATTGTCTGTTGGAGTGGTTTTCAATGTGAAATGGGTGATTACATATTGACAGAGGCGATCATTATCGTTGTTGTCGCTATTTCTTATGCAAAATGCACCGTTTGCATCTTCATCGTATAAATAGTTTATGCGTGGTTCGTCACGAAAGATATACGCATTGTAGTTTTTACCGTCCCAATCTGTTGTTTCAATACCCATTGTTGGATGCGAAACATCGAGTATTTCAAACTTTCTATATTCGTTGCCTGCATCAAAGATATAATCCTTGCAATGTGTCCATTGCATTCCTCTAGGCATAATGTTGTCTGGTCGGGCATTGATGCGGGCATTATCCCAACGACCATTCTGCATAACAATAGTTTTGATTTGTGTATCAGGATTCGTAACAGACACATTGTTATAGGATAGTGATAAATCTACTTGCTGATGAGTGCTATTGATGTCAACATCAGTATTGGTTCTGTATGACATGCCAATATTCATAAGTGGCTCTGCTACCATGAAGTGTGCAACAAGAATAGGGCGATTGTTATCGTCTTCGTCAACAACTGTGACCTGATAGTTGCCACTCAACTTTATGTTGCACTTCTCGTTAGGTATTGAGAATGAGAGGTGACTGTATTCTACATTGGTGTTTACCGACTGCGAAATGTCTTCTATAGGAATTCCTTCAGAAAATCCAGTGACATAATCACTTGAAAACAGTTGGGTGGAAACAGACCAGTCTGATTCGCAATGCTCAATCTTGTAGGTATATCTATGATATTGCTGATTGAAGTTGTCGAAGCTGATATTTACTACATCACTACTGTTGAGGGTGATGATAGGTAACAGACTCTGCCAGTCGGTTCCATTCATCACTTGGAGTGACGCGATATTATCATCTAATATCTCATTGCGCTGTGACATAGCCTGATAAGGCATTGACAGCATTAATAATGATAATAATGACAACTTCAATTCATGCATATCTTTTTATATTAAAGCCATTCCTATCTGGAATACGATAGTGCTTACTGTCCAAGCAAGAACGGTGGTGTAGCCCGCAGCAAACAAAGCCCACTTCCAACTTCCGGTTTCTCCCTTTATTGCCGCTATTGTAGCGATGCAAGGGAAATAGAGTAGCACAAATAATAAGAAGCAATAGGCTGTGAGTGTAGCAATTGGTTGGGCTTCATCATAGTTTATGTTATGTACTCTGGCAATATCCGATGTCATCTGTCGATGTAAAGCTTGATATTTACTACCAGAATCAGAGTTATCAGCTACGCTTTCATCATTGCTATAAAGTACGCCGAGTGTACTTGCTACAATTTCCTTAGCTCCAACACCTGCAACAAGACCAACATCAAGTTTCCAGTCGAAGCCCATTGGTTTGAATACTGGCTCTATAGTCTTTCCGATCTTACCGATATAACTTTGTTCCTGTTGTTGCTGTTTTGAAAGGTGCTCGTCATGAGGGAAATATCCTAATGCCCATACGATGATACTTGCAACGAGAATAATGCCACCCATCTTCTTTAAATACTGCTTTCCCTTCTCCCATGTATGTCTGCCTATGGCTTTCCATGTAGGAAAACGATAGGGTGGAAGTTCCATTACGAATGGAGTATCTTCTCCCTTAACAAGGAATGAACTAAATATGCGACTGATAATGACTGCCATCAGAATGCCGATAACATATAATGACAACATAATGAGTGAGCGATATTTAAGAGCGAAGAAAGTGCCCGTGATCATGACATAAATTGGTAGGCGGGCAGAACAACTCATCATCGGAATAATGAGCATTGTTATGAGGCGTGAACGCTTGCTCTCTATTGTTCTGGTTGCCATTACAGCTGGCACATTACATCCAAAGCCCATGATAAGGGGAATGAATGATTTGCCATGAAGTCCCATCTTGTGCATGATTTTATCCATGATAAATGCTGCACGTGCCATATATCCGGAATCTTCCATGAAGCTGATGAAGAAGTAGAGAATGAGAATCTGTGGAAGGAATACGATTACAGCTCCTACACCACCTATAATTCCATCTACAAGCATTGCCTTCACAGGACCGTCTGGAATACTGTTGGTTATTAAATCTCCCAACCATGATACACCTGCTTCAATGGCATCCATTGGATATTGACCTATAATGAATGTCGCGGTGAACATGATAAACAGCATGAGAATAAAGATAGGGAATCCCAGATACTTATTTGTGATGATATTATCAAGATAATGAGTCATCTGATAGGTATCTTTCTTTTTTCCAGTCTCATATTCTGCTTCCTGAAGTGCACCATGAATAAAACCGTATTTTGCATCCATCACAGCGGTTTCGCTGTCATCGCCGGTTTCATCTTTTACGCGCTGGGCAGCTACGTCGCGAGCCTTTAGAATTGCATCGGCTGTGGGCAGGGTCTTTATCTTCTTTTCTGCTTCAGAATCATTCTCAAGAAGTTTTATAGCCAGATAACGTGTGGAATATCTCTGACGCAGCGCATCATCTTTCTTTAGATATTCCTGTATGTGACTAATTCCGTTTTCAATTTCATGACCATGATTGATGTGTATATGGCGGAAATGTGGCTTATCATCCTCATTGCTTTCATATAGTTCAATTATCTGATGAAACATTTCATTCACTCCAGTTCCATCCTTGAAAACTGTAGGAACCATTGGAACACCGAAAAGTTCAGAAAGTTTGTTGTAATCAACATTGTCTCCACGCTTCTGAGTCTCGTCAAACATATTTAACGCACACACCATACGAAGGTGCATATCAATGAGTTGCGTCGTGAGATAAAGGTTACGTTCAAGGTTACTTGCGTCAATGACGTTTATAATAATATCTGGAGTCTTTTCAATAATCTGTTTGCGAACATATAGTTCTTCGGGTGAGTAAGCTGAAAGGCTGTAAGTGCCAGGAAGGTCTACAAGATTAAACTCATAACCTTCATATTCTGTGTGGCCAACCTTTGCATCAACTGTAACACCAGAGTAATTACCTACACGTTCATGAGCTCCGGAAGCAAAGTTGAAAAGTGACGTTTTACCACAGTTAGGATTGCCAACAAGGGCAACATTGATAGTATGTCTGCGTTTGATTGCGGCTTCTTCCAACTGTTCATCAGTTAGCGGTTGCTCGTCAACATCAGTGCTATCTATAATCTCAGCAGTTTTATATTCATGCCTTGAAACTCTGCTCATTTCCTTGGCTTCAGATTCTGATACAACCTCAATCATCTCAGCTTCAGTACGACGTAAAGATACTTCGTAGCCCATTATCTTGTATTTCACTGGATCCTGAAGAGGTGCATTTAATAATACATCAACCTTCTTTCCCTTGATAAAGCCCATTTCAACTATGCGCTTTCGGAAACCTCCATGACCTGTTACTTTTACAATAACACCATGTTCCCCGGTTTTTAAATCTGATAATTTCATATTTTATACCTGCTATTTTCTATTTGCAAAAGTACTAAAAATAAGTGCAATATAAACAAATATTTATTTATTTGCAATCAAAAATACCTAGAAATGATGATGCCACAAAGCTATTTGCGGTGGTTGTTATTACTGAAGTTAGGATTAAAACTTTTTTTGTTATTTCCTTTATAACTTTTTGATTTAGAATTCTTGTTGTAAGAGCCTACACCAGGATTATCGTATGTGCTACCAACAGGACGATCTTCATATTTTGAATTGCGACCATGAGCTTGCTTGTGGCTACCTTTCTCAACACTAGAACTGAATCTATCTGCACGAGAAGGACCGTTAGGATACAGTTTCTTTATCAGGTCAGCTCTGCCAATACGACGCAATTCCTGTTCAATGTTTCTTCTTTCTTCAGGTTTGTACCAGAAGAAGAATTGGCGTTGTGCAAGTTTCTCTCTTGGAGTTTTAGCACTGAACACTGGTTCCAAGGTATATGGATCATAACCTGTATACCAAGTCTCTGTAGAAATAGTCATTGGAGTAGGAGTGAAATCCTGAACCTGTTCCAAATGGAAATCAAGATCTTTTGTAAGTACAGCCAACTCTGCCATATCTTCTTCATTACATCCAGGATGTGAACTAATAAAGTATGGTATGATTTGCTGTTTGAGTCCAGCCTCGTTGTTTATGCGATCGAATATCTTCTTAAATTCGTAGAACTGGTTGAAAGAAGGCTTGCGCATAAGTCTCAGAACATTGTCCTGAGTATGTTCTGGAGCAACCTTCAGTCGTCCACTTACATGATGTTCTATCAGTTCGCGTGTATATTCACGTGCTGAAGCGTTGGCCTTTTCATCTTTTCCCTTATGTAAAAGCAGGTCGTAGCGAACACCACTTCCAATGAAACTTTTCTTTATGCCAGGTAGAGCGTCTACGGAATGATAGATATCGAGCAGACGTGTATGGTCTGTGTCAAGATTAGGACACACCTGAGGATTGATACATGAAGGGCGCTTGCAATGCTCACATGCCTTAAGATTCTTGCCATGCATGCCATACATGTTGGCTGATGGTCCTCCGAGATCGGAAAGATATCCTTTAAAGTCAGGCATGCTGATTACTTTCTTGACTTCACGCAAAATGCTTTCCTTACTTCTGCACACAACAAACTTACCCTGATGGGCTGATATCGTGCAGAAAGCACAACCACCAAAACAACCATGGTGCATGTTGATAGAGAACTTTATCATCTCGAAAGCTGGTATCTTCTTTCCCTTATATTTAGGGTGTGGCAGTCGAGTGTAAGGCAAATCAAAAGATGCATCTAGTTCCTCGGTAGTCATAGTAGGATAGGGAGGATTTACCACAGCGTAGACTTTACCAGTCTGCTGAAGTAAGCGTTGAGCATGAATCTTATTTGATTCTTCCTCAATATGTCTATAGTTCTCGGCTTCTGCTTTCTTGTTGGAAAGGCATTCCTCATGAGAATGGAGAACAATGTCGTCGTCTTTTATTCCGCCATAGATATCATCTTCTTTTGCAAGATAGACAGTCTGCGGAATGTTGTGCATATCATTTATTGACATGCCTGATTCTATATTTTGGCTGATCTGAATGATAGATTTCGTGCCAGAACCATATAATATCATATCTGCACTACTGTCACAGAGAATGCAACGGCGCAGTTTGTCCTGCCAATAGTCATAATGGGTGAGACGACGCATTGAAGCCTCTATACCACCAAGAATAACTGGAATGTCAGGATATAATTTCTTTAATATCTGGGAATATACAATAGTAGGATATTCAGGACGGCAGTCATGACGACCGTCCGGACTATACTCATCAATAGAGCGTAATCGCTTATTGGCTGTATATTTGTTGACCATAGAGTCCATGCAACCCGGTGAAATACCGAAAAAGAGTTTTGGACGTCCTAATTTTTTAAAATCTCTGAAATCTCCATGCCAGTCAGGTTGTGGAACGATAGCTACACGATAACCTGCTGCTTCAAGAGCTCTGCCGATAACGGCTACACCAAATGAAGGGTGGTCGACATACGCATCACCCGAAAATAAAATAACATCGAGTTCATCCCAACCTCTGAGTTCACACTCTTTCTTGGTAGTTGGAAGAAAATCGGTCAATTTGTATTGTTCTGAATTCAATCTTATATTATAATTTTATGCTTGACATGCCGAAACATGTCAAGCAATATTGTTTACTATGCTTCCTGTGGACTCTCCACTTCGGAATCTTTGTGTTTCTGCTTCCAATCAGCATACAGCAGTACGAAATTGTGCAGTCCAACTGCCTTCATATTACTGTTGTAAATAACGTCAAGACATAGATCAAGAAGATTTTTGTCGTTGCCGTTTTCGCTTTCAAGAAGTGAGCGCACGTTGAATCTCAACTTGTCAAGCACAGGCTCGTCTATAATTCCATTACTATCGACTAGATTGCGCATTAACTGATATTTGTTGATCGTTTCCAAATGCTGGTCAGTGATTTCTATTGAACGTGTACCAGACTGATTTGCTTGAATTTTATACATGGTTTTATTTATTTAAAGATTAAACATTTGTTTAACTGTGTTCTTACTTTGTGTTTACAGCATCAGGCATGACATAGTTTAGGATGCCTCTGATAATGTCATTGCGCTCTTTAGATGACGTGATGCACTCCAAAGGGAATCCAATGGCAAAACTATTGTAGTCTTTGCCTTGATAACCAACTGCTGCACCGCTGCCATTATTGTATTGCATAGCACATATTGCTCCAGCTACTGGCGTGATTTCGTCGGATGCTGTTGCTGCATAATGTGCAGAATTAAGGGATCTGTATATATAGAACTGTTTGCCGAGTCCATTTATCTGAATATTGCTATTGATAGAATCGGTTTCAGTTGTTGTGAACTTTAATGTATTTTTTAAGAACTGTTTTTCACTGTCTGTAGTCATGTCACTTGCAATGTAACTTCCACTAACAATGATATTGCCATGATTGCGTGTGTAGGTCTGCAAGGCATTTTGCATTTCTGGTGTAAACGTCTTATAATACTTTAAAGAGTGTACATCATATTTCTGTAGTCCAAGAATCAAATCTATAGCGTTATAGTTTGATAATTGTATATCACCATTTTCAATTGCATGTGCAGAACAACTGACCACATTGTATTTTCCTGCACTAGCAATGGCTTCTGTATGTTCCTTTACATAATCAAAGTCGTTGCCAGCAATGAAATTTCCAGCCATTTCGTCACCACAATATCCTAGTCCTCCAGGACCTTCAATTCCAATTTTGCTCTTGTCAAAGCATATTTGTTTGCCATTCCATCCGGCAGTTAGACCATAAGATACTCCAGGATCTTTATCGAAGTCGAAACCTTGAATGCTATCATTATCAATAATGGCAGGAGCTGAAAGACGATCGAAACCATTTACGACAAGTACAGTTTTAGTTGCTGATGGTTGATAAAGGGCTGACAGAACTTCTGTAGGGAAACTCTCGCCACCACGATTAACAGCCGTTACCTTGAAGTTATATTGTATTCCGGGTGATAGATGCAGAGTAATAGAATTCTTTGTTACCACAGAACCATTGTCAAAGTCTGATTCGCCGACAGCAGTATATACATTATATGCAGTAGGGAAGGCAGAAGGCTCTAACTTGTCTTCGGTGGCTTTCCATGACAATTTAACTTCATCCTTATCAATAAATTCAATCTTGAACATGTTGGGTGCAAGTGGTTGAATGACAGTTGGTTTGCCATGAGCATTATTGATATATCTAACAATAGTTTTGTATAATGATCTAGCCATGCAAAACTTGAAGTTTGGATCTTGTCCTAACTTCATGTCTGGAAAACTTTGATGCGATAATGTTTCGATAATGGCTGATGGAACTTCTGGATTTCTCGTCTCAGAATAATTCTTATCCCACAGATATCTTCGGCTCCACTTACCAACAGCTGCTCCAAGATCTCTATCAAATCCATCAAGAAGAGCTTTCGCAAAATCATAAGATGACATGCGGGAAATACCAGAACTAAGTCGTCCTTCATTAAAGTTTGTTGTGCAAACTGCTAACGAACCGATGATGTTGTTACCTGTTTTATCAAATCCTGCATCACTATGTATGGCCAAGGACAGTTCAATAGGTACTTTCTTTCCATCGATAGTGGGAACATAGCATGAACCACCTGCAAGCCAATTGCCCATATATGGTCTCACATTAATGTCGTCACCATAGTCGTTGCCATTTTCTTTGCTGTCATAAACCGCAGTTGGTGCTCCTGCCCATTG
>JAGPJJ010000024.1:3267-5606 GCA_018054505.1 Prevotella sp. | reverse complement strand
CCTGCATTTTGAAGCATAGGAATGAGGTAGGGGACAACAATAGTTTGTGTGAATAAATCTTCTGTCGTTCCAAACAAATTCGGACGTTGCCATTTCCATGCTCTTTTGTCATTATCATAATATCTACCATGACTAGCCCACAATGAAATGTGTCTGTCATAGAGTCCATGTGTAATGTTGTAAGGGCGTGATGCGTCTGTTACCCAAGGCTCATCGTGATAATCTATATCTCCCCAAAACTTATTGTTCATATTATCGGTGATTGTAGCATCAGTGGCTAGTTGCTCTATTGGCATGCCACATGACATAATAATCATCTGATAATGATCGTATTGCGAAGGAAAGATATGGCTGATCTTCTTATATATCTTCTTTACTGATTTTAATGTAAGTTCTTGTGCTGCAAAAGAATTGCTTATTTCTAACCTAATAGTTTTTGCATTTTCATCAACATCAAGATTTAAAATTCTTACTTGCTCAGGTAAAGCGTTCTTGCCATTATCATATCTTAAAAAATAGTTACTAATTTCCCTTTGTATGGCTAGTTTATCATTTGGTGGCAATGCCATTATTGATGTAGATAAACAAAGGGTGAAAACTGTAACTATTATTCTATTCATATCTTAATATAATTAGTACGCAAAATTCTTAGGCTTTTTGCCTTTGAAATTCTTAAAATAAGCCTTTATGATAGGCATGTCTTTTTCTATATCTCCTGTAGGAATAAATGCTTCTGTACAGTTGATTGTTTTTTTCTCATAATCAATACCATAAAGAAGAATTGGGAGTTTGGCCTTTAATGCAATAAAATAGAAGCCTTTTTTCCAATCAGGATTAGGTGAACGAGTTCCTTCCGGGGTGATACATAACTTGAATGACTTTGCTTTAGTAGCAGTTTCAGCTAAGTTATCTGTCATGCTTGTATGTTTAGATCTCCAAACAGGGATGCCACCCATTTTATGGAACATTGTACCGAATGGCCAGAAAAACCATTCTTTTTTCATAAGAAAATTGCTGTTCATGCGTTCAGCACGAGTGTAAAGCTGCCCAATGACAAAGTCCCAGTTACTAGTATGTGGAGCAAGGCAGATTATAAACTTTTCTGGATGGTCAACTGTAACATTC
Organism: Prevotella sp.; assembly: GCA_018054505.1. GTDB lineage: Bacteria > Bacteroidota > Bacteroidia > Bacteroidales > Bacteroidaceae > Prevotella. The sequence goes on along the minus strand of JAGPJJ010000024.1, from coordinate 4,481 downwards.
TTTGTCCATCCCATTTTTTTATATAATATCCAATTACAGATTCCGTTTATCATCGTATAAATTTATAGATTCTGTATTTGGTCAATAATTTCGCTAGCTTGTTTATTGAAGTCCTCAATAATAGCTTTGTAATAAACTTTTTTATCCATACCTGGTTCTGGGTGTGAAACGCGACTCAAGAAGTCGTTGTGTATAATAAGAATTGATGATAATAGTGCATCAATATTATCCTTATTAGGTTTTTCACCATACAAAGAAGCTGCCACAGCTTCAGCAAATAAGTCGCTACAAATATAGTTTATAGTTCGTTTTAAATTTCTTTTGTTTGCCATAATTATTCCTTTATTATTGTCTTTTACTTGCCAAAGATAGAAAAAAAATAGGAAAAGCAATACTTTAAATCAAAAAAATGTTCCTAATTTTCTGTTTTATCATTTTTTCTTTCATTATTTCATATAAAAGTCTTATTTTTGCATGTGTCTTATTGGAAATTCAATTATTCGTTGATTATAAAAACTAAAAGCAATTATGGAAATTAGCGCATTGCAAAAAGAAAGAGCTGCATATCAGCCAAAGCTGCCTAAGGCTCTTCAAGGTGCAGTAAAAGTTAAAGAAGGTGCTCCTACAAAGAGTGTTGACAACCAGGAAGAAATCAAGAAGTTGTTCCCAAACACTTATGGTATGCCTCTTATCGAGTTTGTTCCAGGTGAGAATGCCGACACAAAAAAGATTAACATTGGTGTTATTCTTTCTGGTGGTCAGGCTCCTGGTGGTCACAACGTTATCAGTGGTTTGTTTGACGCCGTAAAGAACCTTAATTCAGAAAACCGTCTTTATGGTTTCCTAATGGGTCCTGGTGGTCTTGTAGATCATAACTATATTGAGATTACTGCAGAATTCTTGAACCAGTATCGTAACACAGGTGGTTTTGATATGATTGGTTCTGGCCGTACAAAATTGGAAGAAGAAGACCAGTTTGAAAAGGGTTTGAAAATCATCCGTGAACTAGATATTAATGCTATTGTTATTATCGGTGGTGATGATTCAAATACTAACGCTTGTGTATTGGCTGAGTATTACGCTGCTAAGAAATATGGCGTACAGGTTATCGGTTGTCCTAAGACAATTGATGGTGACCTTAAGAATGATCAGATTGAAACAAGTTTCGGTTTCGATACAGCAACTAAAACATATTCTGAACTTATCGGTAATAT
>JAGPJJ010000024.1:0-3167 GCA_018054505.1 Prevotella sp. | reverse complement strand
CTTGTTGCAGCAGGTAAGACTGGTTACATGGCAATCGTAAAGAACACAACAGCTAATGCCAATGAATGGAAAGCTGGTGGTGTGCCAATCACAATGATGATGAATATGGAGAAGCGTAATGGTGAAATGAAGCCAGTTATCCGTAAGGCTCTTGTAGAACTTGATGGTAAGCCATTCAAGGCTTTTGCTGCAAAGCGTGACGAATGGGCTAAGAATACAGAATACGTTTACCCAGGTCCTATTCAATATTGGGGTCCAGCTGATGTTTGTGATCAAACAACAAAGACTCTGAAACTTGAACAAGATTAATAATACATGATATCAGGGATAGGGTAGTCGTTTTGAAAAGAATGACAACCCTATCCCTTTTTCATAAATAGATATGACAAACAACAAAAAAACTACTAGCGGAAAAAGTCGATCTACGCGTGCAAAAAGCAAGCGTAAGGGAAATTCTACGCATCGTAAATTGTCATATCCATTTCATAAATATCCTAGATGGGTTGTCATGCTCGGCGCAATAGGTATTATATCTTTGTATGTTTGGTGCTTTTACTATTTCTTTGTAAGTCCTACTGGGTTTAGATGGCGTGCTTTATACGGCGATGCAAAATATCCTGAAGGTTACGAAATACACGGCATTGATATTTCTCACTATCAAGATAATATCGACTGGGATGAACTCTCAAATGCTATGATTAAAGGTTGCCCAGTGAGATTCATTATTATGAAAAGTACTGAAGGTGCTAATAATCTAGACGAGACTTTTTATGAGAATTATCAAAGTGCTGGAGATTATGGATTTATAAGAGGTGCTTATCATTTTTGGAGTAACAAGTCATCGGCTCGCGAACAGGCTTATTATTTTCTAGATAAAGTACATCTTAATGAAGGAGATCTTCCTCCAATCCTTGATGTAGAGCATAAACCTAAAGATCAGAGTACTGAAGATTTTCAGCGAGATGTATTAACGTGGTTGCATATTGTTGAAGATAAATATCACGTTAAACCTATTATATATACCTATTATAAGTTTAAGCAGAATTATCTTTCTGCTCCAGTATTTGATGACTATCCATATTGGATAGCTCACTATTATGTAGAAAAGGTTGAGTATAAAGGACCATGGAAGTTCTGGCAACATACAGATGCCGGAAGACTTCCAGGTATAAAAGGATATGTAGACTTTAATATCTACAATGGTAGTTACTATGATTTAAAGAAACTCACTATTGGAAATGATAATTGGTAAATGTTGCTAAATTATTGATTTAGCAACACTAAACAAGCCCATTCACCATCTTGTTTTCTGCCATATTCTTCAAGGCCTAGTTCTTTAGCTTTATCAAGAAGAACAGGTATGTCTGTCTGATAAAAACCACTTAATATAAGAAGTGAATTAGAAGTCATCAGACTCTTAAAAGTAGGCATATCGTTAAGAAGTATATTTCTATTGATATTTGCCATTACGATATCAAAAACGCCAGAAATATGATTGAGTACAGTTGAATCACCTTGATATACACTGATGTTTTCTATTGCATTGATTTCTGCATTATGTCTTGCGTTATTTACGCTCCATTCGTCTATATCATAGGCAACAACATTTATAGCACCAAGTTTAGCAGCAGCAATGCCTAATATACCTGTTCCACATCCACAATCCAACACTGATTTATTGTGAAGATCTAAATGCAAAAGAGTAGATACAATCATTCTTGTTGTCTGGTGTGTTCCTGTACCAAAAGCTAACTTAGCATCAATAAAAATATGTTCTGTGTTTGCTGGAATGTCATCCGGTAAAGGCTTCTTGGCATCACATACAATAATTTTGTTATCTATATTGATAGGTTCAAACCCTTTCTCTTCCCATTCTTGATTCCAGTCTTTGTCATCAGCATCTTTGACATTATAAGATATTGTAACATTTGGAATAATGAAATTCTGAATAGACTCCTTAATCAAGTCCTCATCCCAATTGTCTACTTGACAGTATGCAATAAGTCCCTCAGATGTTTCTTCAAATGATTCACAACCTGCTTCACCAGCAGTGTCAGCCAGCAAATCTCGAGCTGTTTCAAAAACATCTTCATTACCCTTTATACTAAAACTAATTTCAAAATATTTCATAATTTTGTTAAATTTGAATGCAAATATATAAAAAATAGGGAAAAACCTATCATGGATTAGGGATTTTCCTTACATTTGCACTAAAATAATTAATATTTTTGTAATTGAAATATTGTAAACAAATAAAGAGACAGGAAAATGAAGAAATTTATTCTCATCTCAGTCCTTGCTGGAGTTCTACCATTATCATTAATGGCACAGGACGACGACCTCTACTTCACACCGAAGAAGGATGCCGCAACAAACTCCTATAATAAGTATGACAATTATTCTGGCAGCAACAGAAATGTTGATGAATATAATCGTCATGCAAAGTTTTGGAGCCATTACCAGAAGATTGGAACAGATAACAAAGGAAATGATATCATACAATTTACACAAGGAAATGGTTTATATCCTGATTCAACCTATATTGATATTACATTCGTAGGAAATTACTATTCACAAATGGCAAACAATGACGATGATTATAGATATAGTCAGCGTATGAGTCGTTGGGATGGTTTCTATGATCCTGAGTATTATAGTTGGAGTTATGGATTTGGTCTTTATTGGGGATATGGTCCTCGTTGGCGTTATGGCTTCTATGATCCATTCTACGACCCTTGGTATGATCCATGGTATTCAGGCTATTACGGCTATTACGGATATCCTTACGGTTATGGTGGTTGGTATAGTCCTTGGTATTCTGGCTATTACGGATATCCATATTACGGTGGAGGATATGTTTCATACAGTGGCCCAACAGGAACAAGAAATCATTCATTTATAAATGGTGGAAATTCAGGCTCTTTTGCACAGGGAACATTTGGTGGTTCACGTGCAATCAACGGAAGTAGATCGTCTGGATTTAACGGTTCTAACAACAGAAGCTTTGGCAATCAAAACAACTCATCACGTTTTGGTGGCTCTCGTGCAATAGATAATCAGAACAATACACGCACATACGATAATTCACGTTCTTTTGATAGAACTCCATCGCCTTCTTATGGCGGAGGTGGCTTCGGCGGAGGCGGTAGTTTCGGTGGCAGTCGTGG
>JAGPJJ010000147.1 GCA_018054505.1 Prevotella sp. | reverse complement strand
GTGCTCTTACTGGTCATCAACCCAAGTCTACATGCTTCTTGAATTACGTGAACATCCATAGGCATGATTAATGTGCGCTTGTCGATGATGTCACTCCACAGTCCTAAATCAACAGGTGAAGAATTCCTCACCATCCATCTTAGGAACATGCACAATCTTTTGCAGCTTGATTTCGTATCTTTCGGGATAACGTGAGAAGCTTCATTCTCATTAAAGTATTTTGTGAGTGCTTCAATAAGCGTCACTGCGTTTTTATTTTTTGTATTGCTTACGGCAAACTGATATAATGAGCCATATTCTTGAAGCAAACTTTTTATGCGTCTGATAAAAACATTGATAATTCTGTTTGTATATAAGCGATAATAGCAATTGTCATTATCGGGAATATCGTCGCAGAAATCATCAGACAGAATCCATCTTTCAACGTCACCATGAGAACAATCAATGATATATTGAATCTTAGGAAAGAACAACTCTCTTTTTCCATAGCATAGTCCTGCAGCAATAAACGCAATAATCTCTTGATTACGTTCACCTTGTACTTTATGCATGAATATTGAAGGGTCTTCAAATAAAAACGTTTCTGTTTCATAACGTTTTGCATATTCTCTCAAAGATGATCTCACGAAATGGTCCATAAGTACCGGTCTATGTCATTATATCATAAAAAACAAATTAGGTGAAAAATAACTTTTCACCTAATTCATTTGTATTCTATTTATTTTAAAGAATTGTCTTAACAGCTTCAAGCATTCCCTTTTCCTGAATTAGGTCGAGGTCTTTCTTTACAAGCTCTGCAAGTCCTGGAACAGTCTTGTTCAGGTCTTCATGCCAAACATAGTCAAATGCAAGCACACCTTCAGCAATCTTCTTGGTGTCTCCTGTTGCCCAAAGTTCAGTCAACTTATCCATAATCTTCTGGTCGTCGTTAGGAACGATTGGAGTTCCGTCACTGCGCTTGCCACCCTTATAGTATGTGATGATAGCTGCAAGTCCGAATACAAGTCCCTGTGGAAGTTCGCCCTTACGCTCAAGATAAATCTTAACTCCAGGAAGATCACGTGTCTCAAACTTAGGGAATGAGTTAAGCATGATGCTTGTTACCTGATGGTCTACGAATGGATTTTCAAATCTCTCAAGTACATCGCCTGCAAACTTCTGTAGTTCATCCATAGGAAGGTCTAGTGTCTGCATAAGTTCATCAAACTGAACCTTATGAATATACTTGCCAATTACTGGATGCTCACATGCGTCACGAACGATGTTAACTCCGCTAAGGAATGTAACAGGAGACAATACTGTGTGAGGGCCATTCAACAATGTAACTTTACGAGCATGATATGGCTTCTCGTCGTCAGTGATAAGAACGTGAAGTCCTGCCTTGTCAGCTGGGAATTCATTCTTCAACTGTTCTACTGTCATATTCTCGGCTTTCTCGATAACCCACAAGTGGAAGCTTTCAGCCTTTACTACGAGATTGTCTTTGTATGAAATCTTCTGCTGTATCTCATTGATGGTATCGCGAGGGAATCCTGGAACAATACGGTCAACAAGTGTTGCGCATACATAGTTGTATTTTTCAAACCAAGCTTTGAAGTCAGCATAGTCAGCACCTAAATCTTCTTTCCAAAGTTCGATATACTTTTGAATACATTCCTTTAGGTGATGACCGTTAAGGAATATAAGCTCGCAAGGCATAAGAATCAATCCCTTTGTAGGATCGCCATTGAAAGTCTTATAACGATGATAAAGCAATTGAACCAATTTGCCAGGATAGCTAGATGCAGGAGCGTCAGTGAATTTACAGCTGTCGTCGTAAGCAATACCAGCCTCTGTAGTATTTGAAATAACAAAGCGGATTTCTGGTTGCTCTGCAAGAGCCATGAAAGCCTGATTCTGTGTGTAAGGATTCAATGCTCTGCTGATAACGTCAATGCGCTCTAGTGTGTTAACAGGCTGTCCGTTCTCCTTACCCTGAAGGTTTACGTGGTATAAGCAATCCTGTCCGTTGAGCCAGTCAACCATACCTCTTTCAATAGGTTGAACAACGACAACGCTACCATTGAAATCTGTTTTCTGATTTGTATTCCAAATAATCCAATCAACAAATGCGCGAAGGAAATTGCCTTCACCAAACTGAATGATTTTCTCTGGCATAACGCTCTTAGGAGCGGTACGCTTGTTCAAAGCTTTTAATTCTTTCATGATTAGTTTCCTATTTATTTTGTTTTTATGTTACTCATTTTTTAATTGTGATGCAAAGATAGCAAATAAACCTTTACGATGGTCTTTATTTACATAAAAAACATGCGTAAAGGTTTACGTATTTCTGTAGATTCTAGTTTTTTAATATACTTTTTATCTCTTCTAGGTTTCCGTCATTCTTTGCCGGAGTTATATTAAGAAGTTTGCATAGTAAATCATATACGTCAACATTGCGGAAATGTGGAATCTCTGTTTTCTTGAAATCAGGTCCCATAGCGCGGAATAATGCGTGCATGTCGCTATATTCTGGATCATATCCGTGCATTCCTCCTGTTGTTACTTTCTGGTCGTAAACAAGCCATCCTTCATCTGGTGATACCACTACGTCGCCAATATTCTTATTGCTGTCATAATGTAGGTAGGCTGGTATCTCGTTTCTGCGCCATACTCTCTGGTGAGGAATATCCTTTAATGCATTGTAAACTGAATCAATGTATTGCTTCTTGCAGTATATCTGTGCAGGCAGGTTACCTTCAATGCGGTCAAACCAGTAAGGTTTAAGATATTTGCGACATTCTATTTTTCTTTCAGGAGAAACAAGAGTCATTCCGTGATCAGAAACTACGATCATGTTTACACTGTCTTTGCGAGGACCATTCTGCACGTTGTCCCAGAGATCCTGAAGCATGCCGTCCATATCGCGAAGTGCATTCTTGGTATGCACATCTTGTGGTCCAAAATTATGTCCGCTATGGTCTGGTTCCTCAAAGTAAACCATAATCAAATCAGGTGCCTGCTTGCTGTTGATAGCTTGTGATGCAAGTGTAATTCTTTCTGATACAGAAAGGTGATTTGTATCGTAGTTGAAAAACACGTCAGGATATCCATCTTTAAGTTTCACGTCAGATCCCGGCCAATGATAAGTAAATACTCTTTTGCCTTGTTTCTTGGCTGTGATCCATATTGGTTCGCCTTTATAATATTGGGCATCAGTTTTTGTCTTTGGGTTACTCAAAGAAAATACTTCTCCATTCTTTCTATTTACAAATGAGTTGGCTATAATTCCGTGATGGTCAGGGTATAGTCCTGTAGCTAGTGTATAATGGTTTGGAAATGTCTTTGATGGATATGATGGTATAAGTCCTGATTTTACACCTTTCTCAGCCATATAATTAATAAAAGGTGTATCATATAATTCTGGGTAATCCCATCGGCATCCATCTAAGGAAACAATAATTGTGTAGAAATTTTTACGTGCCATTGAAGGTATTGTAAAAATAATGATAAAAATCAGTGTAAGAAATTTTTTCATATTTTATTTTATATTTGTAATTTCGTTTATAAAAACTTTTCCGTATTTAATTTTCTTGTATTCGCCGATACCCGGTATATTGCCGAATTCTTCTATGTTTCTAGGCTTTATTGTGGCTATTGCATGCAGCACTTTGTCTGACATAACAATATATGCAGGGAAGCCTTGTGAGTCTGCAAGTTTCTTTCTCACCTTCTTCAAAGCCTCATATAGATCAAGATCTTCAGCCTCAACAGTGTTGGCTTTGTTTATTAGAGAAACGTGTAACTCTGGAATCTTATTGCTTTTAGCCGAAGATTTAGCAGAGCGTGGTTTAGCCGTTTCTTGTTGCGGAATAATCAGTGAAGCTTTTTCGCGTCCATATAACACATCTTTTCCTAAGTCTGTGATTTTCACTTTGTTATGGTCGTTGTATGCTATTTCAATGAAGCCCATTTGAAGCATCTGCAAAAGAAAATCCTGCCATGTAGCAACGCTAAGATCTTTGCCTACACCATAAGTCTTAATGGTATTGTAGCCATTTCTTAACACGCTCGTTGTGTTCATTCCTCTTAATATCTCAACAATCGTACCTACATGTATCTGTTGATTGGTTCTAACGATAGCACTAAGAGCTTTTTGAACCGTTGTTGTTCCGTCAAATTTCTTTGGCGGATTGCTGCACACGTCACAATTATTGCAGTCGTGATCAGAAGGTTCTCCAAAATAATTGAGCAAGATTCTGCGTCTACAAACTTGGCTTTCAGCATATTCCTGCATGCGGGTAAGCTTTTCAGAGTTAATTTGCTGCTGACCACTTTCTTGAGCAAATTTTCTAAGTGTGATGATGTCAGCCATACTATAGAACAGAATAGTTTCAGCTGGAGCGCCATCTCGTCCTGCACGACCAATTTCCTGATAAAAACTTTCTATTGATTTCGGTAGGTTATAGTGAATGACCCATCTCACGTTGCTTTTGTCAATACCCATTCCAAAAGCAACAGTTGCGCAAATCACTTGAATCTGATCCATCTTAAACAGATTTTGTATTCTGTTTCGTTCATCATTGCTTAGGCCGGCATGATAGGGTTGGGCTTCTATGCCAAGTTTCTGCAAGTCAGTAGCAAGACTTTCTGTCGTCTTTCTTGCCATGCAGTATATAATGCCAGCTTGATTATCGTGTCCTTCTATAAACGACTCAATATAGTTAAGTTTCTGTCTTTTGTTAAAGTTTCTCTTTACGTCTAGTGACAGGTTAGGTCTGTCGAAACTACTCACAAA
>JAGPJJ010000146.1:1942-4802 GCA_018054505.1 Prevotella sp. | reverse complement strand
TATTTCTGAAATAACTTGCGGTTATGTAAAATATTTTGATTTCCTTTGCCATTAATAAACGATTGGTTTAGAAATAAAATGGGTTCTTTTCTAAACTGACTGAAAAACTAATTTTTAGAACCCACCTTAAAAGAGAAAGACAGATTAATTTCTATGCAGATAGAATGAATATCACGCCTACTTATCTTTCTAGGATAGTTCGTGAGGTTTCTGGAAATACTGTCTGTGGATATTTACAGAGCTTCTTATATAGTGAGGCCTGTAAAATGCTGAAGATGACAGATAAAACGATTGGCGAGATTTCGACCGAGCTTAAATTTAATGACCAATCGGCCTTTACTAAATTCTTTAAGCTGAAATCAGGAATCTCGCCAAAAGCGTATCGTGAATAATTATTTTTTATTGAAATATTGAATTGCCTACACAAGCATTAGGCATCTGAATATGTAGCATGCTGCATATTGTTGGTGCAATGTCTGTCATACTTGTAGGCTTTGAAGTTTCGCCGCTCTTGATATTCCATCCCATAAATATCAAAGGAATGTGTGAATCGTCTGGATTCCACAATCCGTGGGTTGTACCTATATAATTAGCATCATTGCTTGCATCTATCCAACCAGGGTTGGTCACCAAAAGTAAATCTCCCCCACGTTCACGACTATAACCATTGATTATTCTTTCACGTATAGGTTGCGGAATACTTTGTGCTGCTACATTATCATAATCTACAACAAAAGCTACATTGTCATATTTCTCAAACTCCTTTTTTGCAGCAGCTTTCACTTCATCAAGTTTCAGTCCAGCATTCTCAATGCTTTCGTGGTCAAGATAGATTCTCAAAGCGTTTTCTCCAAGAATAAGTCTGGCTGTTGTTCCAAATTGCTTTTGCAAATCTTCGTTCACACTTTTAGCAACGTTCCAACCTTCAAATCCCCCTGCTGGCAAACGATGTGAACGCATGAAGTTTGGATTATGTGAACCACCGTGGTCAGCACTTAAAAACAATAAATAATTTCCTTTGCCAACCTTTTTGTCAAGCACCTCCATGAATTGTGCAATATCTTTGTCTAGTTGCAAATAAACATCATGATTTTCTTTGCCTCGTGTGCTGTATTTATGTCCAATGGCATCAGTTGAAGACACACTTACTGCCAACATATCTGTTGTGCTACCCTGCCCTAGTTTTTCATTTTCAAGTGCAGCTTCAGCCATCTTAAATGTCATCGTCACTCCAAGATCGCTGGTTTTAATATCAAACCCAGGTTTTGTATTATTCTGTTTGTTGAAATCAGTAACCCATGTTGGAAGTTCTTTCATATAATATGTGCTACTAATAAAATGTCCGGCACTGGTATCCCACCAATATGCTGCATCAGCACTGTGTCCAGCAGGGAGAATTGCTGCTCTGTCTTTCAATGCAATTCCAATAACCTTCGATTTAAAGTTTGTAGCTAGTTTCAGTTCATCTCCTATTGTAGAAGCAAGTAGTCTGTGTGGTGACATCTGACCTTCTTTTGAGTCACTTCCAACACTCTTCACATCGTCATCCTGACAGCAATAAACAGCTTTTCCTTTAATGAAAAAATCATTTCCAAGAATACCTGTCATTGCAGGAACGCTACCAGAATATATACTAGAATGGCCAATGGCGGTAACAGTAGGTATATAAGGTATCATTGTGTTTTGACAGCTATACCCCTCGTCAAGTAATCGTTTTAATCCGTCATTACCATATTCATTATAGTAATAATAAAGATAATCCCAACGCATTTGGTCTACGACAACGCCCACTACAAGTTTCGGACGTTTAATCTGTGCATTGGCAACCAAGCATAATGATAATAATGCTAATACAAAAATTTTCTTCATAATAATATTGTTGTTTGTTATGGCAAAGGTAGTGCAAATCTTGTAGAGGACAAAAATAATCTATTCCTTTTATCTGTCGCTGTACCCTATTTTCATCGTATTGTAACGCTTGCTGACTTATTTTCTCTTGCGGTGTCTTTCTTTCCGTTTGCTCAATCCCCTATTCCTATTGGTTTTGTTGTTATTTCCCGTTCGTTTTGCTTTCCTGTTTGATTGATGTTGAGTTGCATACTCGATAGACTTCGCAGCCAAGTTCTTTCGTGTGTTTTTCATTGCTTCTTGTATTGTTCATGATCATGTAAAGTTTCTCGTTCAGCGGTATGGTATTGATATCTTGGTTTATGTTTTCGACTTTAGTGAGCAGCGTTCATTCAATCTTGTGTTCTCGTTACGTTGGGATGACGAGTGCAAAGGTAGGTCAAATAATCATTCCATACAAGCGATTTGAAAGTTTCGTTGTTTCGAGGGCGAATTTCAAAACCTTAAAGTATTGGTATTGCTAACTTTACAAGGCTGACAATTTTCGTTCAGCATGCAATTAGCATCATTCTGTCATGTTACGATACTTAGATCGTGGTCATTTAGTCAAAGTCATTTTGGTCATTTTGGATTCTTAATGTTGCGCTCCAAGCCATAATATAAATTATATATTTTAATATATAATTTATATTATAGTAATAATCCCACGTATCAGAAGTTGAAAATGACCAAAATGACTTTGACTAAATGACCACATATTGACCACATTCTTTGATAGAAAAGAGCTTATTTATAAGCCAAATATATTTACATAAATACAATTATTCATAACTGTTTAGATACTTATATTATGAATAAATATTTGCCGAGATTGATAGATTTCAGCATGTCGCAATAAGCATGATGTGTTGTCGTTTTTTTTCATATAAAGCATATTCTTGCTGTTTTGATGTTAACTTGCACGACTTTACAGCGGTGAAGATAAGCTGCACTCGGGAAAACAAAATTAAAA
>JAGPJJ010000146.1:0-1842 GCA_018054505.1 Prevotella sp. | reverse complement strand
TTTTTATTTTGCTTTTCCACTCGTTTGCATTATCTTTGCACATAAATTACGCGCACGCGTTATATTTTTGAATGAAAATATAAAAAATAACTATATAACTGCAATGGAATACAACTTCAGAGAAATCGAGAAGAAATGGCAAAAATCATGGGTTGATAACAAAATCTATAAAGTTGCCGAGAACAAAGACAAGAAGAAATTTTATGTACTCAACATGTTTCCTTATCCATCAGGAGCAGGCTTGCATGTAGGACATCCACTTGGCTATATTGCCAGTGATATCTATGCACGTTTCAAGCGTTTGCAAGGTTACAATGTGCTTAACCCAATGGGATATGATGCTTATGGACTTCCAGCAGAACAATACGCTATACAGACAGGTCAGCACCCTGCAATCACAACAGAAACTAACATCAATCACTATCGTGAACAACTTGACAAAATAGGATTTTCTTTTGACTGGAGTCGTGAGGTTCGCACTTGTGATCCAAAATATTATCATTGGACACAGTGGGCTTTCGAAAAAATGTTTAACAGTTATTTCTGTAAAAGCTGTCAGAAAGCTAAGCCTATCGAAAATCTTATTGCTTACTTCAAGGAAAATGGAAGTAAGGATTTGAACGTGGCACAGAGTGAAGAGTTGGATTTCACTGCTGATGAGTGGAATAAGATGAGCGATAAAGAACAGCAAAAGACGCTGATGAACTATCGTATTGCTTATCTTGGTGAAACAATGGTTAACTGGTGCCCGGGACTTGGAACTGTTTTGGCTAACGATGAAGTTGTTGATGGCGTGAGCGAAAGAGGTGGTTACCCTGTGATACAGAAGAAAATGCAGCAGTGGTGCTTGCGTACTTCTGCTTATTCACAAAGACTGCTTGATGGACTTGACACTGTTGCATGGACGGACTCTATTAAAGAGACACAACGTAACTGGATTGGGCGTTCTGAAGGAACAGAAATGCAATTCAAAATTGCCGAAAGCGATAAAAATTTTACTATCTTTACAACTCGTGCCGATACCATTTTCGGAGTCACATTCATGGTTCTTGCTCCAGAAAGCGAACTTGTGGATGAACTTACAACTGCTGACCATAAGGCAGAAGTAGAGGAGTATCTTGCTTATGTAAAGAAGCACACAGAACTTGACCGAATGAGTGACAGAAAGGTTACAGGAGTATTCTCTGGTAGTTATGCTGTAAACCCATTCACAGGTGACAATATTCCAATCTGGATAAGCGAATATGTATTGGCTGGTTATGGAACTGGTGCTATTATGGCAGTGCCTGCACACGATAGCCGTGACTATGCTTTCGCTAAACATTTCGACTTGCCAATCATTCCTCTTATTGAGGGGGCAGACGTAAGCGAGGAAAGCTTTGATGCCAAAGAGGGCGTTGTAATGAACAGTCCTCGTGACGGAGTGAATGCGCTAGACGGATTTAATCTTAACGGCAAAACGATAAAGGAGGCTATTGCTACAACTAAGGAGTTTGTTGCTGCTCATCATCTCGGTAGGGTAAAGGTGAATTATCGTTTGCGCGATGCAATATTCTCTCGTCAGCGTTATTGGGGTGAACCATTCCCTGTATATTACAAGAATGGAATGCCACAGATGGTTCCTGAAGAATGTTTGCCACTAGAATTGCCTGAAATTGATAAATATGAGCCTACTGAAACGGGTGAACCTCCATTGGGACGCGCAAAGAAATGGGCTTGGGACGAAGCAAACAAGTGTATCGTTGATAAGAGTTTGATTGATGAAGAAAAAGTATTCGCTCTTGAACTGAACACGATGCCTGGATTTGCAGGAAGTTCAGCTTATTATCTGCGCTATATGGA
>JAGPJJ010000145.1 GCA_018054505.1 Prevotella sp. | reverse complement strand
TAATAAGTTAATTATTGCGACCAAAATAAGTAGGAGGCTTTGCGAACTCAAAATGTCGCAGAAAGACTTTGCAGAGAAGATTGGAAAATCTGCACCGGAAGTTTCTGATATTCTTTCTGGAGACAGAAACTTGACTATTGACACAATGACTGATATTGAGCAGATTCTGAATATTCATTTGCTTGATACTACATTGCTCAATGTACATAAAAAGGAACGCGTTAGTCGAGACAAATTAAATGACATCAAAAAGCAGCTAGATAGAATGTCGAAAGAAAGTCATGATCGGTCTGAAGCTCCTCTTTCGAATGATGAGATGTATAATAGAATAATATCTTCTTCTTTTGAACGTATATCTAATTCAAAGGAATTGGCTGTAGAATTTTTAAAGAGTGCCGGTATTTTTGATAAAGACGGACACCTTGCTCCTGAATATAGATAGAACTCTTAAGGGGCAATGATAAGTGCTTAAACTTATTGTTAAACTAAATTGGAGGTTGGGGTCGATTAGAATCATACCGTGATTTCCATTCGTCGGTATTATTGATAATGTGTGGTTTTTTATGATTTAACATCATTATGTTGTCTTTTTCATAAAAAAATAATAACTTTGCATGTGAATATAATTTTGAAAAATGGCTTTATTGCTAATTATATAGTAAAGACATACATAGCATATGACTAAGACGTTTCTAGTAACATACGATTTGAAAAGACCAGGGCAAAACTACTCAGACCTTTATGATGCTATCAAAAGTGAAGGCGATTGGCAGCATCCTTTGGAATCTACATGGATGGTAAAGACTGATAATTCAGTTTTAGCTAATACTATATATGAACATCTTAGACCTTGTATTGATGAAAATGATTCCCTTTTTATTGTTGAGATTACAGCTCAAGATAGTCAAGGTTGGTTGGCTAAATCTTTTTGGGAATGGTTAAAATGATAATAATTAATGATAGATAATATTACTCTTGAAGGATTCAAATGCTTCTGTGATGAAACGGTTATACCACTTTCACAGATAACAATTATGTATGGCAAGAATGGTAGAGGTAAGTCTTCTGTAGCTCAATCTTTACTGTTGATTAGCCAGACTATGATTGCCTATAATAGTTTGGGGAATCTTTTGCTCGCTGGAGATTTTGTTGATTTGGGTACATTTGATGATGTGAAAAACAATATAAGTAATTCTGATGATTTTAAGATAAATATTAGAACAGCTTTTGATTGTGTAGATATGTCTTTTGCCCGTTATTCAAATAAGCCTCAGTTAGCGAAATTAAACAGATTCATTGTGAATGGCGTTGACCAATTTGATGTTAAATCAGATATAAAAGGCGAGAAAGAAACAAAAAGCAAATTGCCTGGTTCTACATCTGATGTGAACATGCTTCAAAATCTTAAATTAATACAGTATGTTGCTGCCGGAAGACTGGGACCTGTGAATTCTGTTCCAAGAAGAGACAGCTTAACTGAGGATTGGATAGGGGTAAATGGTGAAAACGTTATTAATGTTCTCTCTAATCAGGATCCGAATTTTATTGTTAATGTACAAAAAGCTTTGTCAAATGTTCTTTCTGGTGCTACAATAAAGATTAATAATGAGGCGACTGACCGCATTGAATTGTTTCTGAATTCCCATGATGGTAGCGAAACGTTTAAGCCTGTAAATGTTGGCTTTGGATATAGTTATGTGCTTCCTGTTATTGTTGCTGCATTGATGGCGAAGAAAGAAAGTTTGTTGATAGTTGAAAATCCAGAAGCTCACCTTCATCCTGCAGCTCAGTCTAGATTGATGAAATTCCTAATAGAAACAGCAAAGGAAAAGAAACTTCAGTTGATTATTGAATCTCATAGTGACCATGTAGTGAATGGGATGCGTATTGCAATGAAAGAAGGGCTGCTTTCTCCAAAGGATGGACATATCGTGTATTTCTCTGATGAAGAAGATGACCAGATTCAAGTAATAACTTCAGATGTGAATGGAACCTTGAGTGATTATCCTGATGATTTTATGGATGAATGGACATCACAAATGCTTAAATTGGTATAAACAAACAATCATGGCCAATAAAATATTCAAACAGGCATGTTTCAATGAACTATCTGTTGAACCTGTCTGTAAATCTGAAACCGAAAAACATGACAGAATGGTTAACTTCGTCAATACTATAAAAAAGGCAAATGATGTATATGGTACAAAGTTAGTGAGGTATCAAGCTAATTTGTGTGATATTCATTTGGATGAAAAAGATAGTATACAGGACTATTGTACGAAGAATATACATAATCCAGAAGTTGGAGTAATACTTTCATCCCAGACTTCTCCACAAGTAGATTTGGATGATGATATAATTGCAGAGAAATATATTGAAACAAAGGTTACAATAGAAAAAGATGGAAGCCGTATTGAAGCAGAAGGTTTTACAGCGGCATTCGTCTACAATACCTTTGCGATAGGATTCGACTCTGACGAATTTTGGGCAAATCCACTGCATAAGATTCAAGTTGCTTCTAACGGACAGACTATTGATGCAGAATGGCCTTGTTTGTCGAAACCAGAACATATTGAAGAGGATACTGTGGGCTTATGGGTTGATGCTCATTCTGAATTAGAACTTGTAAAATCGACTTTATCTGTTCAAGACAAGACAGTGAACTTGCGAGATGATCATGGTAAAGATATACTTGCTGAGCATGCCAAACGGCTATTAAAGAATGATTATGTCGATGGTATTCTGAATTCTTTGCCTTTTAAACCGACATCAACAACCTACATTGATAAAATTAAACCAGGTGGAACAATAGATATAGTCTTATTTTGGACAGATCGTGGGTTGTCTATGCGTGTGAAGACAACAGGAAGAAATATCCAAGAAACACAGGCTATTGCTGATATTTTGAGGAAAAAGTATTCAAGAAAGTAGTCGTATAGTGTATACTTGAGTCTAGATAAATATCTTATCTACTAATAGTATTATTAGTGATTTCTATGAAAAACAAAATTAAGGAATCGAAAAGTATTGTTTTGCATGATAGAATATGATATATTTGTTTATTCTAATATGTAACAAAGAACAGGAAGAGAATCTTCCATAATAAAATCTTTAATAAACGCAGATTTAGAATTAAAGAATTCCTTCGTAATAATTATATAATATAAAATCTAGGATATTAAGATGATTGACATAACAGATAAATTCTTTCAGATTCTTCGATGTGCTATTCATGATGACCTTGAAGTTCCACGGCTGTCTGTGACGGAATGGAAACAGATATATGGCATAGCGCAAAAGCAGTCGTTGTTGGGCGTGATATTTCCTGTTCTTGAAAGGGTAACATCTCCTTCTGATGATGAATCAGAGAAGGAGCTTTTTAAGAAGATGGTGTTTGAATGGCTCGGACAAGTTAGGGCTATTGAAAGAATAAATCATAATGTCACGGCTAATGTTGTTAAGATTGCAGAGAAGTTTTCACAAGACGGATTTGAATCGTGTTTGCTGAAAGGGCAGGGGAATGGTTTGCTATATCCGCAGCCTAATCTGCGCACTCCTGGTGATATTGATATTTTGATTAGACCTAAGATGACTGGTCATGAGAATGGAAACGTTATCACTGATGTAAAGAAAATAATAGCGTATGTAAGGTTGAAAGATCAATATACGAAAGCTGCGTATCATCATATTGAATATCCACGATTTAACGGAACGGATGTAGAAGTGCATTATCGACCTTCGTTCAGATTTAATTTCATCTTTAATGCCAGATTACAGCAATATTATGCTGATATCGCTGATGAACAGTTTCATAACAGAAAGAAGATTGCAGATGGAGAAATTGCCGTGCCAACAGCTGAATTCAATAAAGTGATTTTATTAAATCACACTTATACTCATCTTCTTGATCAAGGTATTGGTTTGAGACAGTTGCTGGATTACTATTATGTATTGGAAAATGATGTAGAAGATAGTACTGATTATAATGTGTTATTCTCATATCTAGGTATTCGCCATATTGCTGGTGCTATTATGTGGATATTGACAGCGTGTTTTGGCATGAAACCAGATAAGGTACTTGTGCCTGTTGACGAACGTCGTGGTCGGTTTGTGCTGAATGAGATACTGCAGGGTGGAAACTTTGGTAAGTATGATACGCGTTATAAATTCGGCAAAGGTAGATTGGGAAGAAATATGCAACGACTGTATCGTGATTGGCGATTATTGCAGTATTTTCCTTCTGAAGCTATCTCGGAACCAATATTCCGATTATGGCACTTCTTCTGGAGACTAAGACATAAAGGTAGTAAGGGAAAATGGTAATGAGAAACGCATCTGATAACGCGATTAAGTATGCTGTATATTACGTTAATTCGTTGTAAATTAAATTTTTACAAAGATAATCGACTTGTTACTTGTTTGAATAAAGTTCCAAATATTTTGGAATAAAATATTTATCTATATATTTCTTCTGGTGCTCGATAGGCATCTTTATGCCTCCAAGTTTAATGATTTCCTTGGCTTCAGTTGAAGTCTTGGAAAATGTTTTTTTAAATGGGATATCGTTCAATGTTGCCGTCAGCCGCCACGCCCCATTATTCATTTCTGTCCATTGGGTATTTGCGATAGAAATATGATGATTTTCTTGCACATAATTGAAAATATATGGTTTGTAATCATCCAACGATGATAACAAATCAGGATTCATTTCAGCAAAATGCCCTTCTATCTTATCTATCCAATAGCTGTCAACGCCATATTTTTCTGATAGTCTTCTGAACTCCGTTACTGCGTTTACTGTATTGCGTATGATATCCTCTGGATCTTTAAT
>JAGPJJ010000144.1:1503-4834 GCA_018054505.1 Prevotella sp. | reverse complement strand
AGGAAAACAATTAAGTCCTTTTATAATAAATGGTATGTATAACCAATTTTAGTTTTTTAAATTTATAAATTTAAAGTTTTTCTATTATGAACAAAAAGTTTTTAAGTGCAATCCTGTTCGGAGCCTTGATGGTTTCGTCAACAGGAACATTTGTGTCTTGTAAAGACTACGATGATGACATTGACAATCTGCAAGGTCAGATTGACGGTGTGAAGTCACAGATCGCAGCTTTAGAAAGCAAGATTAACGAAGGTAAGTGGATTACCAGTGTTACTTCTTCTGCTGATGGTTTGACTATCACCATGTCTGACGGTCAAACTTTCAACATCACCAATGGTAAAAACGGTACTAATGGAACCAACGGTACAGAATGGACTATCTCTGAAGATGGCTTTTGGGTATGCAACGGTGAAAAGACCGATGTGAAAGCTGTAGGTAAAGACGGTGACAAAGGTGAAACAGGCGAAGCCGGCCAGCAGGAAGTGAAGTTCGAAAACGGTAAGTGGTACTTGTGGAACGGTACTGAATTTGTTGAATTCAAGGGTGGTGAAGCTACAACTGGTAATGTTCCTTTCTACTATACAGATCCGAACGATCAAAACTATGCTGTATTGGTGGTATTCGATGAAAACGGACAGAACAAGAAAGAAATTCGTCTTCCATTGAATGAAGGTTTGGCTGAAATAATGATTTTGGACAATACTCGTTCTATGCATATCAACTATCATCGTTACAATGGTACAGACAAATGGAATGGTGCTAAACCGTTGCCTGCAAAAGGTGAATACTTGATTACTCAGCCTACCAAGTCTTTCTTGATTCAGGTGACTCCTGCTAACTACGACTTGTCAACTTTGGATTTGAAACTGGTTAATACTAAGGGAGAAGAAGCACCTGTTGTATTGGGCAAACCGGCTCCTTTTGTAGGCGATTTGAGCGTACAACCGAGAGCAGTATCTACAAGCGGTATCTTTGAGGTAACTGTTGATTCTAAAGATTTTAGTGCAGAAACCATTCAGGCTTGGGAAGATAACTTTCGAAATAAAGGCTTGTCTTTAGTTGCTAATGAAAGTGTACGTTCTACTTATTCTGCGAATCTTTGGATAAGTAAAATAGATAACGTTCCTACTATTTATTGGGATAATAGATATATTGACAATAATAATATTGAACATATAAACGGTTATGGACAAAATTTGAATGAGGGTAATGAAATCATTGTAGCTCCTCAATATAAAAATAATGCCCAATCATACTTTTATTCAGCTGACCAATATGTTTATGATGCATTTGTAACTATGGCAGCTTCAAGCAAGGCTGATTCTATCAAAGCTGGTGTTTCTGTTGACGGTACTAAGATTACAGCTCAAAACGCTTGTAACTTGACAGTTGTTGTTAATTATGTTAACGCAATGGGCCAAGTAAAAAAGGCTGAAAATGTAGAGGTACGTTTCTATGATGGATACATAGCTCCTGAAATTGAAGACTTCGCTTTAGCAGCAACTACTCACCAAACTGTAACAGATGCAAACAAACAGACTCAGTTGGTAGATTTCTCTACATACTTCGCTAAATATGCAAATGATGAAGCTAGCCGTATTTTGTGGAATGCTGATGCACAACTTGTTCAGAATGGTCAAGTAGAAATTGATGGTACTATCTATTCTAATATTCAAGCTACTTGGGAACATGAAAATGAATATGGTGATATCGTAACAAGTCCTGTTTATGATTTGGTTAAGTCTATCAGCTTCTCTGATAAGAACGGAAATATCGTAACAAACGACAAGGTTACTCACTTGAATATTGCATTCACTAAGAACTATGGTTCTACTATTGCTCTTGAAAAGGGTAAAGTAACAGTTTATGCTACTGTTCAAATGAAGCAGGCTGATGGTAATTATGCTCCTGTACAGACCATTGCTATTCCTGTAACTTTGAAGAACCCGACAGCTGCTGATATCGCTGCTAGTTATGCATTCAATCCGGCTTACTTCAAAGATAACACTTTGACTATTCTGGATGCAACTACTGTGAAAGTTTCAGACTACGTGACTAAGGGTACATTGAAATTCGATGCTGAAATGAAATACGATGACAAGAGTATTTCTGTAAATGCCGATGGTAATGTAACATTGCTTGATACTAAGAACATGGGTAAATCATACACTATCTCAGGTGTACAAACCGAAGTTTTGGGTCGTCGATTCGATATTTCATTTGCTGTTAAGTTCGCTTCTTCTAAGACTTACGAACTAGTTGTCCCGAAAGCATTGTCTGTAGCTTGTGAAGGTGCTAATGAAATCAAGGTTAAATATGGTGACTTGGTTAAGAATGACGGATTTACTTACAACTACAAGTTGACTAACTTTGCCGGTGTATTGATTGAGGCTAACCAAATTACATCTTTGAAGTTCTTTGCTGATGCAGACTGTACTAAACCTATGACAGCTTTAAACATCACACCAGATAACAACAAGAATTTGACAATTAAATCTACCGGTGACAAAATTGCAAACGACATTACAATAACTGTATATGCTCAGTTTGTTGTAGGTACCGAAACAATTGTTAAGTCATTCAATGTAACTGTAACGGGTGCTCTTTAAAAATTAAGAGTCATAACTTTTAGTCCTTTATTAGGACTTTAGGATTACTTCCAAACGGAGAGAGAATTTTTGAACTGTTCAAGTTTTATTCTCTCTCCGTTTTCTTTAAATCAATTAATACTGTGGCATGTAACACATTTATCAAGCATTGAATAACATCAGTGATTCCGTAACGAAAGCCACTGCCACCCCTAAAAAAATCAAAATAGCAGATGAGGCCGTACTTGCAGAGTCCATCCAATTGACTTCCAAAGATATTTACCACGTCTATTGGCATTGCTACGATTTTGCCCCCCTTGTGACAACGTTCTGTTTTTCTTATCGCATTTATAGTACTGTATTTCTCTGCCTATAGCTATTGAGCAGCAGATACACTGTCAATGCTGCGTACACCAACAACAAATATATCTAAAACTTATTGGATTGTTGCTAATACAAGTGCTATCATTATCTCTTACATAGGTGCAGCACTCTCCGTTTTATGGATAATAATGGTCAAAGGCTCAAAGGCATGGTTTGAAATCTATGAAGCTGCCATTGCTGCTTATGAAGAAAATAACAAATACATAAATAAAGTAAAAGGAAATAATAAAATAAATCCAAGGTGGAGCTTATTCGCCTTCCAAAATCAATTGGATTATCGGACAAGTAATGCTGTATGTATGGATAATAATCACATTTTGCCACATTATCTTTGCACCTCATCAATAACAATGCTGGTG
>JAGPJJ010000144.1:0-1403 GCA_018054505.1 Prevotella sp. | reverse complement strand
AAATCCAAGGTGGAGCTTATTCGCCTTCCAAAATCAATTGGATTATCGGACAAGTAATGCTGTATGTATGGATAATAATCACATTTTGCCACATTATCTTTGCACCTCATCAATAACAATGCTGGTGTTTGCTCGCATTGATTTCAGCAATCATTTACCTGTTATTTTTCAACCAATTTACTTTCTCCTTCAAAGTAACATCATCTCTAATATTAATAAAGATTCCTAGAATTTGTAGAACTTCATAAATGCTACGCTCTAATTTCATATCGTGTTGCACTATTGCTACTAGGCAGTAAGTAATTATAGCACAATAGATTTGTATGCGTACAGCGTTTTCTGATGTTCCCCAAAACTTCTTAATTTTGAGATGTTGTTTTATCCACTTGAAGAACAATTCAACACTCCATCTGTTTTGATAAAGCAATGATATCAATTCTTCAGATGCGTCAAGATTGTTTGTTAGGAAGATGTATCGAGTACCATTTTCCGGATTCTAAACGATGAGTTTTCTAAGTTCTTCGAGGTAGTTCTTAGAACTTTTATAAACCGTAAAATATCCTATTACATCAGAAACTACACCTTCGGGCAATCTTCGTTTCCAAGTTTTAGGCTTAATCCGTACGTTTGTTTTGGCTCGTACTACGAACGATTTATCGTATAGAGATTGCTGAAATCGTTATACCCATGGTCAAATATATAATGCGCTCCTAGTTCGTATGGAATCTCAGGCATAACTTTTGAATCGTGAATGTTAGCAGATGTAATATGCACAAATGCAGGTACTTCGGCTTCAACATCATAAAGTGTATGCACTTTTATTCCGCCTTTATGCTTGCGAAATTTAACCCATTCAAACATCGGCAGACATAGGTCAATCGTAGTAGAGTCAAATGCGTAATGACCGTCTAGTTCGAAGATTTTTTCGATTCTACGTTTGCAGGTTTCCACAATCATGAATGTTGCATACTCCTCGAAGATGTGGTAGTCACGTTGCTCATTAGCCTTGCTAAGATTGCTTCTCGTTACAGACTTTCCGATTCCGAGATGGTAGAGCTTCCCGACATGAACTTCCATGGCTACAACCAGATCTCGGAGCCCCCTCGATTAGAGAGCTGACCAAATATCATTGTAAATAGTTGATTCCAACAGGTATAGCTCTTGATATACTTGTTGCCTTCCGGTATACTATATAAAGCGGAAAGCAACCTAAAATCAAGATATAGCACCAGATCAACTTATCAGATAGACAAATACTTCAACAAACTAACGGAAAAAAGATGAACGTCTTTGAACATCCATCTTTGTTCAAAGGTTCATCACTTCCTGTTCAAAAGTTTCCTTGTTTCCTATCGCCTTATTACGCATCTTGCTGCGATAATTATAAATCGTTGCCAAAGAAT
>JAGPJJ010000143.1 GCA_018054505.1 Prevotella sp. | reverse complement strand
CCAATCGTAGCACTGCAATCGGTACCAAGTTATCACTGCAAACGGTACCGCTTATATCGTTGCAAACGGTACCAAGTTTTTTAGTTCTGCCTTGCTTTGTGCAAATATAATTATTTTTTCTTTTTATGTCGCATCGATTCGCCTTTTAATTCTATTTTATTGGCGTTTGATACTAATCTGTCTAAGATTGCATCAGCCAACGTAGGATCTCCAATGTAATCATACCATTTATTGATTGGTAACTGTGATGCTATTATTACAGATTTTCGTTCATATCTTTCCTCAAGTATCTGTAGTAGTGCAAGACGTGTATTTGTATCCATCGGCTGAAGTCCGAAGTCATCCAATATAATGAGCTCGTTCTTCTCCAGTGAGGTAATCATCTTCAGGAAGGTGCCATCCAGTTTACTTAATGCAACCTTCTCCACGAAGCTGTTCATATTAAGATATGCAGTGCGGTATCCCAGCATGCACGCTTGTCTACCCAAGGCACATGCAAGAAATGATTTTCCACAGCCACACTTACCTTGGATAAGCAGATTCTCGTGTCGTCTGATAAAAGCACAGTCTGATAGTGTTGCAAGATCTTCTTTGGTAAAGTTACGTTCCGTACCGCAAACGACATCTTCTATCAGAGCGGTGTATCTGAGTCTGCTGATTTTTAGATACATCTCTGTCTTGCGTTCTCTCCTGTCCTGCAGCTCTGCATCCACAAGTTTAGCCACAGCCACATTCAGTGAAGGCCTGTTCTGTACTGGAGTATTCATAATTGCTTCCAATGATGAAGCCATACCTCTTAACTTGAGGTCTTTAAGCTGTATAATTGTTTCTTGAGTGTTCATGATTTTATGAGTTTTAGATGTTAAAAGCTTCAGCACCTCTGACATAGTCATTCACGGGCACTTCTGTTACAGGCTGCTGCTCTTGAAGTGTATCAAGATTCTTTTGAAGTATATTCTTTATCATCGTATAAGATATAGAAGAACATGAAGATAGGCGTCTACAGGCATTTTCTAGTCTTTGGTTACCATAGCTTCTCTTAAGGCTCATAACTCCTTGGCAAGAGCTGTATCCTTGCTCTACATGCTTGTTTCGCTTTAAAATGATTTCAACAGCACGCTTGGTATAAGGTCCTACCAAATCTGACATTTCAAGGAAGTAGGCGGCATTGTAGCCTTGTCCATGCATATACGCAAGGTGATTGTCTGGCATATGCTCATCAAGTGTAGAATACTTGTCCCTGCCATATCTCTCATGGATAGCAACCCGTCTGCTATCAATATAGATTTCGACAGTATCTACATCCCATATTACATTAACCATTTGACCGACATATTGATATGGAACGCTGAACTTACGATCATCTACTTGCACATGATAAGAACCTGTGAGCTTCACTGTTTTGCGATAACGGAAGCGATAAGGTGTATCAGGAAGATAGCCGAGGGCTGACTTTTCTTCGCTTTCAAATATATCAAGACGGCTTCTGCCGGTGTTACGGGATGGCTTGCTGTTAAAGATATCCATCAGCTCATAGATACGATTGTTAAGGTCGTTAAGATCATAGAAGACTTCTTCACGTATTTCTGCATATACGGCATTATACACTTTCTGTACAAGTCCCTCCACACTTGCTTTATCGCGTGGAGATCTTACACGGCAAGTCTCAAGACTCGTCTCATAATAGGCTGCCCATTCTACTGCAGCATCGTTGAACACGGGCTCGTAGCGATCATGTTTCTTTACCCATTGCTTCATATTATCACTCTTAGCTCTTCGTGTTATTCCGCCAAAAAATGTAAAAGCATCGGATATACCGCAGAAGAAGTGCTCCATGGAGGCATTATACATAGCCTTGACAAAACCAAGCCCACTGAACGGCAGAACGCAAACTAAAACGGCAACCTGAATCCTTTCGCCAGTTCGTCTGACAGTTAGCCATAAAGGATCTCCGGCAAAATCTATTTGCATCTCTTCCCCAGGAATAAAGGTGTTATGGAAACTTAGATTATGAGAGTACTGATATTCACGTATCAGTTTTTTGAACTGGGTATAACAGTATCCATCAGGATTCTCCTTCTTGTAATCTTCGTGGAGTTTCTGAACCGTCAGATAGCGGTTGCGAGAAAGATCCAAGACCATATCGGGTATAAGTTCTTCCAGACTTTTTTTGTGCTCAGATGGAGCCGGCTTGACTTGTGTGGACTTGAGGAAGTCATGAAGATCTTCCTCGCTCATTTTTCCAGCATCTGAATATGCTAGATGTTCCTTGTCTGCTGCATTCTTGTACTTGGCAAGAACACCGCGGCCAATATGGATCTCATTACAGATCGTCCTTTGAGGGATACTGACCGCAAGCATTTGAAATGCTCTTTTTAGTTTACTCATTTTTACATTTTGGTTTGACATATCATGCACTGAAATTAATATTCTAGTGCAAAGATAAGCGGTTTAACTTAATGGACAGAACCAAAATGAACGTTGGTACCGATTCAAGTGATACAGTGGTACCGATTAGAGTGATATGATGGTACCGATTCGAGTGATACAGTGGTACCGATTCAAGTGATATGATGGTACCGATTCGCCGATACTATCAAATATATATTTGAAATCAATTACGTAGAAAATAATGAAAGCTTAAAATAGCACAAAGGAGGTCCCCTTGATAACTTTATAACATAACAGAATACAGAACCTCTCTGATCGTTTTTATTCGATACGAAACCTATAACTGTTATGAAAATAGTGAAATTAATTATTTTAGGGAATAAATATGGTAAGTTTAATAACTTACATATAAAACATTTATGATTTATAGCTTTATGGGATGATAAATATTCAGAATGATGAAGATTATTTACACATGAGTTAGAAGCACATTTATCAGTATCATTTGAATGGTGGACATGGGTATACATTACTAGTAATATCACAGAATATATTACTAATAATACAAGAGCTAAAATTCGACGTGTCTTATTTTTATATGAGATTCTGATCATTTTTGATTAAACAGAGTATTGAATTTTTATAGCCACTATTATAAAATCACACTCTCTAACGCTATTTTAATTTATAAAGAATAACTGCTCCTTTCCATAACCTTAAAGTTTTTATCCTGAAACAATGAAGTTACATAATCCTTTAATTTAATAATCCTGAACATTACTGTCCCGTTAAAATCACAAATCGTTCTTCTAAAGTGTTGAAAAATAGCTAATTACAGAGTTTTTCCGTGCGCGACGATTTGATTTTATCTGCTATATGCGCTTACTGTTTGGTTGCCATTATTCTGCATGATATGCACCTATCAAGAAACACATAAGAAATACTGCAAATTCTCAGCATCTTAATCACTAATAAAACCTATTTGAGAGATCTTTTAGAATCAACTAATGTTCTATATAACAAAGATTGATGTGATATTAACGGTCAGCTTTCATCTTATTTTTAACTCGTTCCAATTTTAACGGGACACTAATGAATCCTGAAATAAAATATATGATAACGACTAATGAAATCGTTGCTATGAGAAAATTAACACTTAATATACTTGGTAAACAGATACTACAAGTTTCTTTTCCACATCTGCTCTAATGATTTAGCATATTTATAATACTTTCTATAGTCTGACTGTCTCTCATTACTATCAATTGGATATTGAGGTCTGAAGCTAAGGTTTTTATCTTCACACCGAAGTTTTCAGATACAAGTTTAACTACATTCTGCGCTACCAACAATTTTAATGCTGCAGGGCCAGCACCTTCTGTTAGAGAGCATGCGGTATTCTTAATAAACACGACAGACCGATCTTCACTATCATAAATAGCAAAAAATCTGCACCTGCCAAAACGAGAATCCATCTCACAATTAAGGGTTTCCCCCTTACTACTAATCGCTACTTTCATATATGATAAATTTTATGTTTTGTATGTTCTTGACATCGGTGTCTCTTTCCACGCCCACAATAGGCATTTAGAAGCATTTCATTGTCAAATTCTTCATCATCATTCCTAACTTCAATTACATCCTTACTGCCACACAAAGGACACATGCAATCCTCTTTCGGAAGCTTAACGAAGAAACAAAGACAACTATTACATTTCATCCACCCATTGTCTATCTCAACTTTTCCACCTTCAATAATTAGCTGACGACCTTCGACAATTGCCATAGACACCTTATTACGTGCAGACATACAGATACGTGTGAATGTGGGACGAGAAACGCCCATTAGTTTAGATGCATCACATTGGTTATAACCATCATAATCACAAAGTCGTAAGGCCTCATACTCCTCGTACAACAGAAATACTGCTTCTGATTTTTTTGCATGATATGACATTCCATATGGTTTTAATCCTGAAATCAATGGTTTATCCGCTACTTTCCTTATTATTTTAGGCCTAGGCATAATGTTAATTTTATATTAAACAATATATTGATTACAAATATAATGAACTATAGTTCAATATAAAGCATCTTGCAAATAATTATAATAATATTTAACAAAGAATATCGTTTAAATGATATTACTTAACAAGACTATCATGATGATGAATTTATAAACGACATTACTGTACGAAATTTCATTATTAATTTTAAATAGGTATATCTAATACTTTGAGTAATACGGTAGTCAAGATTTTGGATGAGCCATTAATTATTTATACTTTATCATAATAAAAGGCTTGTGATAAAGGGGTTTATTTCCTATCTTTGCAAACATCAATTTAAAACAATATTATTATGAAATTAGACGGCTTTGGAATTTTTGTAAGAGATATGCCAACGATGGTCCAATTCTATCGCGATGTATTAGGTTTTGAAATCAAGGAAGAAGAAAATACTACT
>JAGPJJ010000142.1 GCA_018054505.1 Prevotella sp. | reverse complement strand
TGGTCTGTATAATATCATTGCCAGTATGCTCACAACAGTATAAGTTGTGGTATAGAGAACCTGCAAGGGTATGGACTGATGCATTGCCTCTTGGTAATGGAAGACTTGGTGCGATGGTATATGGAATACCTTCTGTTGAGAGATTACAGTTAAATGAAGAAACAATATGGACAGGTCAACCCAATAATAATCCAAATCAGAATGCTAAAGCTGCTATTCCTGTTATTCAGAAACTTCTTTTTGAGGGAAAATATAAGGAGGCACAGGATCTGGCTTCTGATAAAGTGATGTCGGCAACGAATAATGGTATGGCATACCAAACTTTTGGTAACGTATATATATCTACTCCCAATATTTCGCAATATACAAACTATAAGCGCGAACTAAGTCTTGATTCTGCTATTGCAGTTACTACTTATACAGTAGATGGAGTAAATTATAGGCGTGAAGTTATTACATCGTTCAGTGATAATGTGATAACAGTAAAGTTTACTGCTTCAAAACCGGGGATGATTACTTTTAATGTGAATTTTACTTCACCTCATGACGATGTTATTATAACAAGTGATAATAACGAATCTGTGTTGCAAGGTGTTTCTTCGAAACTTGAAGATACAAAAGGAAAAGTACGCTTTATGGGGCGTATGGCAGCCATTACAAAAACAGGAGAAAAAGCTACAAAAGCAACTTCACAAGATGGAATAATTAGTGTGAAAAATGCTGACGAAGCAGTACTGTATATTTCGATAGCAACTAATTTTGTGAACTATCAGAATATAACAGGTGATGAAAGTGCCAAAAGCGAAAACTACTTAAAAAATGCAATGCTTCATGATTATGAAAAGAGTAAAGCAGAGCATGTGAAGTTGTTTCAGAATTATATGCATCGCACATCATTGTATCTTGGAGAAGACAAATATGCAGACCTACCTACTGATGAGCGTTTGATTAATTTCGAAAAGCATGATGATAACTGGCTTGTGTCAACGTATTTCACTTTTGGACGATATCTTCTTATATGCTCTTCACAACCAGATGGGCAAGCAGCTAATCTGCAAGGTATTTGGAATGATAAGCTAGAACCTGCTTGGGATAGCAAATATACAACCAATATAAATCTCGAGATGAACTATTGGCCAGCAGAACCTACTAATCTCACTGAACTTAATGAACCGCTTTTCAGATTAATAAAGGAAGTAAGTAAGACTGGAGTTGTTTCTGCACGTACGATGTATGATAAAGACGGATGGGTGTTGCATCATAATACAGATATATGGCGTATCACTGGTGCGGTTGATCATGCAACAAGTGGAATGTGGATGACAGGTGGCGCATGGGTGTGCTCACATCTGTGGCTGCATTATCTATATACTGGTGATAAAGAATTTTTGAAAGTAGCAATATCCAATCATGAAAGGAGCTGCAGAATTCTTAGATGAAATGCTGATAAAAGAACCTGAGCATGGATGGTTAGTGATCTCTCCTGCTGTTTCTCCAGAGAACTCTCACCCATCTCCAGATGGAATGCTTCCTATAACGTATGGTACAACGATGGATAACGAATTGATTTATGAGTTATTTAATAACGTTGTTGCTGCATCAAAGGTGTTATCAGAAGATAAGGAACTAGCAAAACACTATACCGAAAGATTGAAACAGATGTCTCCTATGCAGATTGGACGTTGGGGACAACTTCAGGAATGGATAAAAGATTGGGATAATCCAAGTGATGATCATCGTCATGTGAGTCATCTATACGGATTGTTTCCCGGAACACAGATCTCTCCATATCGTACCCCAGATTTACTGGATGCTGCACGTACATCACTCATTCATCGTGGAGACCCAAGTACTGGTTGGAGTATGGGATGGAAAGTATGTTTGTGGGCAAGATTGCTAGATGGAAATCATGCTTATAAGTTGATACATAATCAATTGTCGCTGACCGATGATAGATTTCTTGCTTATGGAAATGTGAAAAAGAAAGGTGGAACATATAGAACTCTTTTTGATGCACATCCACCATTCCAGATAGATGGTAATTTCGGATGTACTGCAGGTATTGCAGAAATGCTAATGCAGAGTTATGACGGATGCGTAGCATTGCTTCCTGCATTGCCAGATGCTTGGAAAGAAAGCGGAACGGTAAAAGGATTGAAAACGCGTGGCGGTTTTGAAATCATCTCAATGTCATGGCGTAATGGGAAATTGACTAATCTTGTGGTCAAGTCTTCACTCGGAGGTAATCTTCGTTTAAGATTAAATGCTCCCGTGAAATCATTGCGCAAAGCGAAAGGTGAGAATGTAAATCCTTTCTTTACTAATTATTCTGCAGCAAAGGTATTAAACAATTCAGAAGTGAAGTTAAGCAAGATAAGTCTTCCAAAGACCTATCTATACGATATAAATACAGAAAAAGGACAAACAATTAAGATATTATGAAAAAGAGAATCTTATCGATATGCCTGATGTTAGGTTTGGCATCGGTATTCACATATGGACAAAAACCGTGGGATAACGGAAAACTAATGGTTTCTTCAAACAATCGCTATTTGCAGTTTGAAAATGGCAGACCATTTTTCTGGTTAGGTGATACAGGTTGGCTTGTTCCACAACATCTTGATAGATCAGAAGTAGAATACTATTTTAATAAATGCCGTAGGGCAGGCTATAATATGGTACAGATACAGGTGATGGATGCTGTTCCGTCATATAATATTTATGGACAGCAATCGTTGCCTTACGGATGGGATTTTTCAAAAGCCGATCCAGAAGGAGTCTATTCATATTGGGATCATTTGGATTACATCGTCCGCAAAGCAGAACAGAATGGTATCTATATCGGTATGGTAGCAATATGGGGATCACAGGTACAAGCTGGAAATATCAATGCTGAACAAGCCAAAGCTTATGGAAAGTTTCTTGCAGAAAGATATAAGAATAATCCAAATATTATATGGATAATAGGAGGTGACATTCAAGGTAACATTCATCCAGAAGTATGGGATGCTCTTGCAACATCAATTAAAAGCATTGACAATAAGCATCTCATGACATTCCATCCACGTGGAAGATATACTTCTGCTAAATGGTGGAGTAAGGCTTCATGGATGGATTTCCATACATTCCAAAGTGGACACCGCAAATATGGTCAGCGTATGGGAAACAAAGACTATCCTATTCCAGACAGTACGGAAGAAGACAACTGGATGTATGTAGATTCTACTTGGGCATACAAACCAATAAAGCCAGTTCTGGATGATGAACCTAGTTATGAAGATATTCCAAAGGGACTTCATGATGCTAATGAGGCTCGTTGGCAAGACTATGACGTGCGACGTTATGCCTATTGGAGTGTATTTGCGGGAAGTTGCGGTCATACATACGGACATAATGCCATAATGCAAATGCTCAAACCAGGTTATCCTACAGGATATGGAAGTGATGGAACTGTTAAATCATGGTATCAAGCACTAGAAGATCCGGGTTACAATCAGATGCAATATATTACAGACTTGATGCTGTCGTTTCCATATTTTGAAAGAGTTCCCGACCAAAGTATTATCGTAGGGAAGAATGGTGTGAAATATGACAGACTTATTGCTACACGAGGTAAAGACTATATGCTGATATATAATTATAACAGCAATGTTATGAAAATAGATCTCAGGAAAATTTCTGGTAAAAAGAAACTATTATGGTGGTTTAATCCTTCAGATGGCGCAATCTCTTTTATCGGAACTGCTGATAATAAAATAATAACAGTGTCACCACAGATAGAAAAAAGTGACAAAGTAAATGATAGAGTGCTTATTGCCATTGATGCAGAAAAGAACTATATATCACGTGAACAGACAAAAATAGTAAATCAACGTCTGGCTGACAGAAAGCGAAATCTTAACGAATAAATGAAAAGACTACTATACATATTCATTATAATGATATTGCCGTTGCATATGTTTGCGGCAAAAATCGGAGTGTATGACGTAAAGACAGAAAACCTGAAGAATCCCGAAGGTATAGATATTACAACTCCAAGATTTTCATGGAAGATATCTTCTGATGGTAGTAACGTTGTTCAGACTGAATACCAAATCATTGTGGCTTCATCACCCGAAAAACTTGATGAAGCCAATGCTGTTTTATGGAATTCAGGAAGAGTAAAATCTGCCAATCAACTATGGGTGGAATATCATGGTAAAGCATTGAAAAGCAATGATAAAGCTTTCTGGAAATTACGCGTGTTTACAAATAAAGGTAAGAGCGAATGGAGTGAAGTGCAACATTTTGGCATCGCTTTATTAGGTGAGAATAAATGGAAAGGTAATTGGATTGGATTAGAAGAACTCCAGACTGGTGAGCAGCGTGGACTTCACACCAGATTGGCCGTAAGATACTTGAGAAAAGAGTTCAAAAGCAAAAAGACTGTACGTCGTGCCATGGCTTATGTGGCAGGATTGGGTCTTTATGATTTCTATGTAAACGGAAAGCAGATTGGTGATAATCAGGTTTTGAAACCAGTACCTTCTGATTATCGTAAAACAGTGTATTACAATACATTTGACATCACACGCAATATACAGGCAAACAATGCGATAGGTATATCTTTGGCCGCTGGCAGATATTTTCCAATGCGCCAGGAAAAGTATTATAAATCACCTGTATTCGGATTGCCAAAATGTCGTATCAACATCATTGTGGAATATGAAGACGGAACTAAGGAAACATGGGCGACAGACCAAAGTTGGAAGTTAAGTTTCAATGGTCCTATCCGTAACACCAATGAATATGACGGCGAGGAATATGATGCCCGTATGGAGATGTCTGGATGGAATACTGTTGGATTTGATGATTCAAAATGGATAAAC
>JAGPJJ010000023.1 GCA_018054505.1 Prevotella sp. | reverse complement strand
GGTCTCCATCCTAAGGAAGATATACAAGTCTTGTTTAATGATTCTATCAACCAGACACTTGCCCGTACTGTTAATACATCAACAACTACTTTGATTGTATTGATTGTAATCTTATTACTTGGTGGTAAGAGTATTCAACCATTTGCGTTTGCGATGACAATCGGTGTTGTATTCGGAACATTGTCTTCAATATTCATTGCTTCGCCTATCGCTTACCTTGTAGCTGGTAAGGAAATGCGTAATCGTAGAAAAGTTGAGGAAGCTAAAGCTGTAGAAGTGAAGTAAATATAGTCTTATAAAAATAAGACAAAACATAATAAAGCCCGTCGACAATATATGCCGACGGGCTTTTTATTATATTATTTAATAAACTAATCTTAATCGCTTTCATAGATTTGGATTATATTATTATTTTTTATTAGCAAAAATAGGACAAAGAAGGTATTTATGTGTAACTTTGCAACCTAATTTGTAGTATTCACTGTGATGGATACTTATTATTTGCATTAAACAATACATTGAAAAGGTTGAATATAGGGAAAATGTCTGATAAAGTTTTAAATGTTATAGTTACTTATAATCGTCTGAAGGATCTTAAGGTTTGTGTTGAGAACGTAAAGGGGCAAACATACAAGGATTTAGATATCCTTGTAGTCAACAATGGAAGTACTGATGGAACAACAGAATACTTGGCACAACAAACAGGCATAAAAGTCATTAATCAAGATAATCTTGGTGGTGCTGGAGGTTTTTACGCTGGCATGAAATACATGATGGATAATGGTTATGATTGGCTTTGGATGATGGATGACGATGGAGTTCCTGATTCTAACCAATTAGAGACTCTGCTAGCTTTTCATAAAAAAACAGGCTATGTTTTCCTTAATGCTTTAGTCGTTGATAAAAGTGATCACAAAAAATTTGCTTTTGGTCCACTTAATGGACATCGATATGTTTATGTTGACGAAGTTACAGGAAACGAAGACTTTAATGTCATGATTCATCCATTTAATGGTACTTTTATCAAACGTGATGTTATTGAGAAAATTGGACTGATTAAAAAAGAATGCTTTATTTGGGGTGATGAACAGGAATATACTGCTCGTGCACGACAAGCTGGGTATACCGCTCATACTGTTACAACAGCTATACATTATCATCCAACAGAAAAAGGTCGTAAGGGACGTGTGTTTCCTGGTTTTTCACACAAGAATGTGCTTGTTAAGCCAAAACATCTTTCACATTATTTCTACAGGAATCAAGGATATATAGACCATACATATAATAATTATCATCATATATTCACAAAATTCATAATACGAAATTCTGTCTATTTTATTCGTACTGGACAATTTGAAGAACTCTGTAAGCTTTACAAGTATTATATCCGCGGATGGCATAATAATTACCAATAAAGCTCAAGAGCCAGGATTTCATTATCTTTTCTTTACAGGAATATTGATCCCATTTGATTTGCGAGTTACATATTCTGCAGTCTGAGTCATAGAGAATACATAGTTGCGGAGGTATGAGAATTGTTTTATATTCTTATTCTGTCGCAACTTTCCGTTTGTCTCAACATCATAGCAGAAGCTGCTATTCATTGATGGGTTGTAAATATAGCAGCGTTTTGCGTCACGTCCCACAATTTCATTATCTGCCGAATAGAATGCTTTTGTTCGCTTGCTCTTTATCGCGTTTATTCCAAAACCATTGTATTTATATGGCATATTTAGCAGTTGCATCAAAGTAGGCATGACGTCAATTTGTTCCATAAGATTATTGCATTTCATTGTTGGAACATCTGCACCGAATATCATAAGTGGAATGTGGTTATACGAAACAGGTAGTTCGCAGTTACTGTTGCCAACAAGTTTTCCATGATCTGCTAGTACGACGAAAACCGTATTTTTATACCATGGTTGTTTTTTTGCCTTTCTCAAGAAGTCTCCTATAGCCCAATCTGCATATTCCACAATTTGAGTTTCTGGTTTCGAAGTCTTTGCGTGAAAGAAAGAAGGAATAATATAAGGGGGGTGATTACTTATTGTGAGTAGCGTTGCGAAGAAAGGTTTACCACTTTTTGCGACTTTATTAATGATAGGTAGAGAATAATTAAACAAGAAATGATCGCTAACTCCAAAGCTATTTACGACTTGATCCTTTGGATAATTCTCCTGAGAGTAGATATCATCATATCCATTTGTTGAAAAGAAAGCCTTCATGTTATCATACTGTGCCTCATGAGTTATGAAAAACAAATTATGATATCCATATTTTTTCAACACTGTCGGGATACCGTCACGATGTGGAGTAACTGTACCTTTCATCAAATTTCTCGACATAATAGCCGGAAACGAATAAAGAGTTGCTGTCATTCCTTGATTGGTATGTATTCCTGCGCTATAGCAGTTGCTGAAAGCGAGTGAATGATTAAATAAAGAATCAAGGTTTGGCGTTAGTCTTTCGTTCTGCCCGAAAGTCTGCATAAGACTTGCAGACATAGACTCCATTAGTATCACGACGACGTTGTGTCTCTTAGCCGCTCCAGAAGTCTTTATATCACGTTCAAGAACATTCGTACTATCTATTTGTCCAGAAAGACCAAGTGAAGCCCTTGCCATAGTTATTGCTTTTCCGTAAGGCATGAGATGAATCTCTTTGTTCTCTTTACGCATATCGTCAAGCGAACTGGTGAGAAGATTAAATGCAGGATTGATACCAAGCTGATTTAGGAACGAATCATTGCAATAATATGCTTCACTGATTTTTATAGGATTATATCCAACTCTACCGCGAATGCCGAATATACAACTACCAACTAGAACTAAAGTAATAATAAGTCGCAACGAAAAAGCGGGTATTGTGCGGACGTCAGAAAGGCTATCTTCAATACTCTTCCAGAAAGATCCGTATAAACGTCTTAATAAGTAGACAAATATCGCAATGACAATAAAGTATGATGCAATATAAAGCCAATAAGATGATTCTTGCAATAACATACCTGAAGTAGTAGACGCATAGCCAAACCATTCGAAAATACTCGAATTGATATTTTTGAAGAAATAAGCAAAATATGGTGTATTGGCAGCAGAAGGCATAAATACGATTGCAAACCAGAATGAATACCATATCATTATAGCCTTTAACATCCATTTGCGATAGTAATTGAAGCATGCAGAGAATAATATTACAGCTAATGGTAATGCTGTAATATAGCATGTCACGACATTATCAAACCACAAGCCCTTGATAAATGCAATAAATTTATCAGCATTGTTATCTGTAATCATTCTATGAAGAGAAAAATACTCTATAAGTCTGAATAATGATAAAGCTAAAATAGCTAATACGTGAATTGATAATATATACTCAATAGTTTTTGTAAAACGTTTCATTTCTTTCGGCGTAATAATTTCGACACAAAAGTATGAAAAATATGAGAATAAAGCAAAAAACGCACAACCAAATAAATATTTATTTGTAATTTTGCCAAAAGTAAAGATTTATTTAGCAAAAATGAAATTATTATTCCGCAACAAATACTTTTGGTTGCTTTTACTCGTGTGTTCATTCACACTTCTA
This sequence comes from Prevotella sp., assembly GCA_018054505.1. GTDB lineage: Bacteria > Bacteroidota > Bacteroidia > Bacteroidales > Bacteroidaceae > Prevotella. The sequence continues at coordinate 13,450 of JAGPJJ010000023.1, read as the reverse complement.
CCATTTCTAGGCTTGTCTGATTTTCATACAAAGGGCGAGCCACGTGAAGCTATTGTTTCCTACACAATGCTTTCCAGTGATAATTGGGTGCTACCAACAAATATGGGAGGAGAAACGGCTTACAAGCCACCGTTCTTCCACTGGTGTGTGGCCGTTGTAAGTAGTATCTATGGAGCTGTTACTGAAGCAACGTCACGTATTCCTTCAGCTGTGGCATTGATAATAATGACTATGGCAACTTTTGCTTTCTTCGCAAAACGAAAGGGCAATAAAATAGGTGTTATTACAGCGTTAACAGCGTTCACTAGTTTTGAACTACATCGAGCTGGTGGTAATTGTCGTGTAGACATGGTGTTGACGATGCTCACAGTTTGTGCTATCTATGACCTTATGAGATGGTATGAGCATAATATGAAAGGAATTCCATGGATAGCTATAATTCTTATGGGACTCGGCACAATGACAAAGGGGCCTGTTGGAAGCATAATTCCATGTATGGTGATGGGAGTCTACATGTTGATTCGTAAAATAAATTTCTTCCGTGCATTTTTTACCTTGGTTGCGTTTGGGCTACTTTCACTTTTGATTTACGGCGCATGGTTCTATGCAGCATATCGTCAGGGTGGACAGTCTTTCCTTGATCTAATGTATGAAGAAAATATTGGTAGAATGACCAACACAATGAACTATGATTCATGTGTGAATCCTTGGCCATACAACTTCCTTACTGTGTTTACTGGATATCTGCCTTGGATATTACTGTTAATAACGACCCTATTCTTTGTGCATTGGAATTTTAAAAAGAAAATCAATCTTAAGAGTATCTGGAATAATATGCTCGCGATGGATAATATAGACTTATATTCATTGATAGCAATCGTTTCAATATTTGTATTCTATTGCATACCTCAGAGTAAACGTTCTGTGTATTTAATGCCAATATATCCTTTTTTAGCATATTTCATAACTAAGCTTCTTGTATGGCTTGCTGATAAACAACAGAAACCATTGCGTATTTATGGTGGAATATTATCTGTGTTGTCTACTTTGCTGTTTGTTGTTTTTGTTCTGATAAAGTCAGGTGTTGCACCTTTGACTTTGCTTGGTGGACATGGAAAACATGCAATCACAAACATTGCAACGATGCAGGCTTTTGCTAATATTGGCAGTTGGTGGCAGTATATTTTGATACTTGTAACTACGATTATAGGATTAGCATGGTGGAGATATCAAAAACGAAATAATGGTGATAAACTTGTTTATGGCATTATAGCACTTACTTTTGCACTTTATTTGTCGGTAGATGGAGTTTATACACCTGCTGCATTAAACGTAAAGTCTCAAAGACCTATTGCAGCATGTATAGATAGTATTGCACCTGAAAGCAAAGGTAAGATATATGAATATATTGATTATGCTATCAGAACTCCTGGAGATAAACCACACTTCTTTGAACTGAATTTTTATCTAAATAACCGTGTACATAACTTCTATAAAGAGAAGCCTCAAAGCGGTTTCTTGGTAATCACTCATTCTGATTATATAATGTGTGTAGATGGATTTAAGAAGCAAGGATATAAATTCAAATTCATCAAAAACTGGGCAGAGTTTGATATGGATTTATATCAATTCAATAAATAAAAGTTATTTGTATTCGTGAAACTTATTTTAGTTTCACGAATACAAATCTTAGTAATAAAAAGTTTATCGGTACAATCATAACTAGTGTCATGATGCCGGCAAGCTGCTTTCCTATTTCAAAGTACATCAATAAATTTAAAAGTCCTATCTCAAGAAGATAGTTTATGATGTGACTTGCAAGAAAACCTGCTGCGTTCTTTTTTGAAGATTGCTCCTTAAAGGTGAAATGAGTAGTCATGAAATAGTTGAATACTAACCCAACACCATATCCTATAGTATATGATATAGTTGCATTAAAGGCTAGTAATGCAAGCAAATAAGCACAATAGTGCAAACCTGTGGATAATGTTCCTGTAACACCGAAGCGCAATACTCTACCCACATCCTTATGGCATTGAGGATGATTATTCCAAAAAGACAGCAGTTTATTCCTCATCCCCTAGTATCTCTGCTATATTATAAAGCGGACGATGCTTCACCTCAATATATATTTTTCCGATATATACACCAATTACACCAATGGAAATAAGCATTACTCCTCCTACAAACCACACGGAAAGCATCAGTGAAGCCCAGCCATGCACGGCAGTTCCAGTAATAAGAGCATGAATTACATAAATTGCGATGCCTACACATACAAGTAGGAAGAGTATTCCCATGTATATGATGTTATATATTGGTTTTATTGAGAACGATGTTATTCCATCCAGTGCAAGTCCCAACATCTTACGAAGAGTGTATTTTGACTTACCTGCCTGACGCTCACTTATTGTGTCATCAACAGTTGTTGAAGAAAGTCCAATCAATGGTATCAGTCCACGAAGATATAAATTTCTCTCATCAAATTTTGCGAGCATCTGTAAAGCACGCTTACTCATCAGTCTGAAATCTGCATGGTTGAAAACGCTTTTCACTCCCATGTGATCCTGTAACTTGTAGAAAGCCTCTGCAGACATTCTCTTTAACAAAGGATCAGCAGTACGTGATACCTTTACACCATAAACAATATCGTTACCTTGTTCAAAGTCATCAATCATTTGCTCAATAGCATTGATATCATCTTGAAGATCAGCGTCAATAGTAATTACGGCATCAGCCCAATCTTTAGCAACCATCATACCAGCCATGATAGCATTTTGGTGTCCGCTGTTGTGGGCTAGCGAGATACCCTTTACATAATGATTTTCATTATGCATCTCTTTTATTATGTCCCAAGTGTGGTCTTTGCTACCGTCGTTGACGAAGACCATCATGCTATCCTTTGATATTTTCCCCTTTTTAACCAGACCATCAAAGAACTCAGTGAGTTTCTTTATTGAGTCTTTTAAAACAGGTTCTTCGTTATAGCATGGAGAAACGGTTGCTAACTTTATCATACTTTTTTTCTTTCAACAAATTCATCGAACGTAATAAACTCTTCACCTTTATTTTTTAGATGCTTTATTAATCTGTCCAATCGCTGCGCCATTTGCAGTCCACTGTGATTCTTAATGATAAATGGCATCTTGAATTCTGGATGTTGTTTCAATTCATAAAACTCCCATGGGTGGAAATATGTAACAAAATAGCCATCATGTTTTAGAACTCTGTTGGTCATCCAATAATATAGCTTTTCTGGTAGATTGTGTAATGCTAGCCAGAACAAAGGAAAACGGATAAGCGGAGTTACAGATGCCGGTATTTCCATTACGCCCTTGCGCATGAAATATGTGCGTGGAGTATTTAAGTGAATGTATCTTCCAGGAATAAATGCCGGATTTAGGGATGAATTATATTCAAATCCAGCATTTTCAATGTCCTCATCAGAGACTGGGAACATTCTTGGTTGGCGATATCCTTTTGTCTTGACACCCGACACGCGCTCAACGATTTCCTTTGAACGGAAAACGTCGTTAGCATTTGGACGCCAATGATCTACACCATGACAAGCCACTTCGTGACCCTCTTCAATGATGCGTTTAATAACTTCGGGAGCATTTTCAGCGAAATTTCCAGTACAGAAAAATGTGGCTTTTACGTTATTTTCTTTTAGTGTATCAAGAATTCTGTTTGTTCCAAAAATTGAAACTTTCATTCCTTCTTCTAATGAATATTCAACCCCATGCTCGCGGGGCACGTCAAATTCTTCTGTGTCAAAACTTAGTAAAATCATAGCAATTATATTATATTGCGTTTGCGAAATTACGAAGTTCTGTTCAGATTTGCAAATTTAGGACATCATATTTACATTATTATACCTAAAATTTATATCTTAACTGTAAGTCTATATCTGTCTGACTGCTGCCATGTATCTGCTGCGGACCATTTGAGATGACAGAGCGGTCTAGATAATCGGTCGTTCCGACTCGTGCAATCATCATAATATTCTTATTGATATCAGTGCGCAAATTGAATGAATAACGTATGCCTTCTCCTGAGAATGCAGGGAAGCTAAAATTATACATTACTCCGCGTTCATAGGTGTATACTCTGCTTTGATAATCATCCGTGTGAAAGTATCCGATGCTTGCGGCGGCATTAATCCAATGGTACTTATATAATACGCTTTGTGAAAGCATATATCCAAGACTTCCTGTCTGTTGATGTGTATATGCCAAGTCAGCTTGTGAACGACATTGAATTTTACTGATAACATAGCCCAACTGCAAGCGTCCGCGATGTTCCTTTACGTTATCAAGAGCTGTCTTATTTATATTATCTATTTGCTTTATCTTCAATCTGTAACGAGCAAGAATTGAAAACTGATTTTTGTTATAAACCCATTGAAATAGATTATCCCAAGAGTGTGTCTCTGGAAAGCTCTGCATATATTTTGGCCAGGCGAAATATGCATAATCTGTATACATCATTACTGTAGTGTGACGAGTTGTATTCCAGTTTATACCAAAGTATATCCCGCTCTCGTCTTGTATGCTTCCTGCATCGCTAAAACTGTTAGCATACATTCCGTAATATCTATATGCATAGAATCTCTGTAAAGCCATAATCTGCAAATTTCCAAGCAATTTATAACTCATACTGTTGATCGTGGCAATAGCATGGCTGTTGCCAGTTGCTGTTTCACCATCAAACGAGAATTTACCGCAAATATAACCATAGTCAACTCCTGTATTCCAGAATCTTTTACCATTAGCCGACCAACGTTTGTAAATACGTGCAGTGTCGGGACATAGTTCTCTGTTTAATGAAGAGTATATTGCTGACATACCGATGTGAAAACCATTATTAAAATATCTTATATTTCCACCTCCGGCAAAAATTGATGTATTGTGTTTACGCTCTATTTCAGAAACAGTACGGTGATACCCATTGCCTGTAATTGTAGCAATTGTATTGAGAGAATCTTTATTCGGGGTAGCATCAATATTTCTATATGATATAAATCCAGTAATGTCAAGTCCTTTTAGTAGGGTGACAGTTGCTGCTGTTCCTTGCATATAATTTGCTTCAGAGCGTGAAGAATGTTCTCGAATGCTGTTGGTTGAGCGTCCAAGTGTTTGAAGCGTTGCCAACTTACCGAAACTGTAATCATTATTTATGACCAATCCCATGCCGAACTTTAGCCTGTATCTTCCTAACACAAAAGATTTTAACTTACCTATATTCCGCAGCATAAGATAATATGAATAATAATCATATCCAAGTTTATTTTTACCTTTGAAAAACGGTTCTCCAGCATCTTGTGCACCAGTGAAACCTAACTTGATACTGTTTCCGAAACTAAAGGTATAACGCAGCCAATGTTTTATGTCGCCTCCCTGATAGTCGTTGTTTTTATATCCGTCACGTGTATAGGTAGGGATGCTAGCTGTGGCTATGATTTCGTGTTTGCCGTATTTTAGAATTTCGCCAATATGCGGAAAGTTTTTTGATGGAGGATCACCTATATACAAAAAATAAGATAATAGGCGTGCGTAAATATCATCAAGGTTTGTAATCATGTGAAGTTCACCTAAACTTTGCATCGAATGGTATTTGTACATATATTCCATAATCGACTCCACTTGTTGACTGCTTAGAAAAGGGATACTCTCAAGATCTTCACGAGTGGCTGTGTTGATGTTGATAGGATGAGAAGCTAGTTCACTTAAAACATCATAGTCTGCTTCAGTGTTTGTATTCTCTTGTCCGTCTATAGAATGAATTTCATCATAGCATTCTTCCCAACCCTGTTCGTTTTGTCCATATAGAGTGGTAGAATAGTTTAGTGATGTGATAATTAAAATATATCTTAATATTTTTTTCACGGTTATATTCTCTGTTTAAGCTGTTGTTAAGCAGTGCAAAATTAGGCTAATTGGGCCAATTAAACAAATTAAATGGAAATTATTTCTTCGTATGCGAAAATATAATTACTTTTGCGCTATTATGAAAAGTAGATTACTCATAGTATTTATGTTTGTCATATCTGTACTTAGTGGTAATGCCCAAATAGTAAATGACAAACCTGGTCATGTCAATCCTGAAGATATGCAGGTCGACATGAATAATCCAACTTTTGTGCCAATGGTGAAGGTAGGAAAAGTGCTTATGGGAGGTGATTCAATACAATACGTGGAGTTAAACAATGTTTATGTTTTTCCACAACCAGTTTTTAGTGATCCCAAACAACGTATGGCATATAATATTCTTGTTATGAATGTCAAAAAAGTGTTGCCAATTGCAAAGGAAGTAAATCAAATTATTGTTGAAACTTACGATTATTTACAGACTCTTCCAAACAAAAAAGCTCGTGACAAGCATCTTAAATATGTTGAGGAAAGTATAAAGAAAGAATATTCTCCAAGAATGAAAAAGCTTACCTATGCGCAAGGAAAATTACTGATAAAACTTGTTTATCGCGAATGTGGAAGTTCAGCTTATGGTGCACTTCAGGCAGTTCTTGGTCCTGTGCGTGCTGGATTTTATCAGGCTTTTGCATGGACATTCGGTGCTAGTTTAGCAAAAAAATACGACCCAAACGGAGTAGACAGGCTAACCGAGAGAGTCGTATTAATGGTTGAGGCTGGACAACTTTAACGCTCAGTCCAAAGTACTTGGACCAGCGTTTGACCAACCGCTTTTAATGTATTTTTATCAATATTGTCCATATTGTCAGCTAGTGTGTGCCATGTAGGGCCAAAGCAACTTTGCTTGCAGTCTGGATAATATGGAATAATGTCTATAGTAGGAATTTTCGCATCTTGGTTTACTGGAATGTGGTCATCTGTAATCATGCCACCGTCACTATTTGGGAAGAATGAACCAAAACCAACTTGGCGTGCAGCTTTCCACACTTTATTGACAATCTCTGGAGCATATTGCTTAGACATTCCTTCTTGGTGGAATTGTGCACCAGCACCGCCCACCATATCAAGCAATATACCATAACGAGCTTCGTAACCCTGTGGCAAATTCTTGCTCCAATATTGTGCACCAAGTGCCCAGCTACTTCCGTCGTCTTGAGTGTTAGCCCATTGTGGAGTACCCCAATCTTCTGCGTCGAAGCAAACAAAATCAATTCCAAATTGTGAGCTCAGTGCTCCTTTTTTGCCTTTCTGGCTATCTAATAAGCGTGCAAGCTCTAACATTACGGCAACTCCGCTTGCTGCATCGTTGGCAGCTAAAATAGGTTTTTTCCAATTAGCTTTGTTCGGATCATTGTCAGCCCATGGTCTGCTATCCCAATGAGCGCATATTAGAATGCGTGTAGTTGCCTCTGGGTTCACCTTAGCTATGATGTTCTGACTTTTAAGATTAGTCCCGTCATAGCCTTTAAGATCAGCTTTCTGACTTTCAACCTTGCAGCCATATTGCTTAAATTTTGCTATTATCCATTCTGCACAACGTTCATGGCCTTCGCTATTCATGTCTCTTGTGCCAAAATCACACTGTGCTTTGGTATAAGAATATGCGCTATCTGCATTGAATGAAGGTCCGACCGGCTGCATTTTTTCAACTTCTTCTGTCGCATCGGTGTCTGCAATAGTGTTTTGAGTGCTCTTATAATAGTATGCACTTCCTCCTAAAACAGCGGCAACAGCCAATCCTATTCCTATCTTCATATATTTTCTCATCATATAATATTGTTAATAAGTGGGTAATTGTTTATTTTCCTTTCTGAACTAAATTCATTACTCTTAGCCAATTACCGCCCCATATGCTGCGAATATCTTCCTCTTTGTATTTGCGACGTAAAAGCATAATTGTGAAATTGATTAGCTCGGAAGCATCTGCAAGGCCCTTAACCCCACCATCACCATCGAAATCTGTGCCTATGCCTACGTGCTCAATGCCCATTACATCTATTGCGTGTTCAAGATGAGCCACTGCATCAAGAATGCTTGCTTCACCTTCTTTGCGCAAGAAACCGTGATACATTGTGATTTGTGCTACTCCTCCTTTAGATGCTAACGCACGCATTTGGTCGTCAGTGAGATTTCTTGGTACATCACATAATGCTTTGCCATTACTATGACTGCAAACGATAGGAGTAGAACTGATGTCTAGTGCATCATAGAAACTCTTTTCTCCACCATGACTGAGGTCAACCATAACACCTAGGCGGTTCATCTCTTTAATCACCTTTTCTCCAAATTCACTTACGCCACCGTGGGTGTTCTTTCCACGCGCACTGTCGCAAATATCATTGTCACCATTGTGGCAAAGCGTTATATAAACGATACCTCGTTTTGCAAAATGCTCAATGTTTTTAATATCGTTTCCAATAGCTAAACCGTTTTCAATACCAAGCATTATGCTTTTGCGTCCTTCTGCTTTGTTTTGGTAGAGTTCTTCAGGAGTTCGAGCTAATGAAACATAAGCACTCTTTGCAGCTATTATATCGTTGATTTGGTCGAAAATGCTATCTGCATATTGTTTTGGAGACATTCCTGCAGGTATTTCTCCTGGTTTGGGCTTTTGTGGTAAATACGCAACCATTGTAACGGCATCTTGATGTCCGTCATACATTTTATGAAGATCATAAAGTATGCGTGGATCGCGGTGATCAAATTTTACACCCTGAGGGAAAAACATTGGTGTATCGCAGTGAGAATCTAGTGTAAGAATCTTGCTATGCAAATGTTTTGCTTTATTAAATTCCTCACCACGTTTAACAAGCCATGTAAACAATTTTAATCCTTCCTCGCCAAGCCATTCTGGATGCCACTGGACACCCATGATGGATTTGTATTCAGAACTTTCAATAGCCTCAATAACTCCGTCTGGAGCAGTTGCGACTACATTGAATTTGCTACCTGGAGCGGCAACAGCTTGATGGTGGAATGTATTTACAAAAGCACAGTCTCCATAAATATCAGAAAGCATACTGTTGTTTTGTATATTAACAACATGTGTAGGTTCTGATCTATCAGCATCCTGTGAATGTTTGATGTGTTTCCCAAGTGATTTATCATCCTTGACTAAAGGATTCTCAATATCTTGTTCAACTCTTCCACCAAGAGCCATGGCAAGAGTCTGTATGCCACGACATATTCCAAGCATCGGTATTTGTCGATTATAAGCTAATCTGGTTGTAAGGAGTTCTGCTAAGTCGCGTTCCTTATTTATATTATGTAATTCCTTTATTGGCTGTTCTCCAGCCCACAAAGGATTGTAATCAGCACCGCCCGTAAGCACAAGAGCATCAATTTGCTCTAGTGTGTTTATGATAACGTTTTTGTCAGCTATAGGTGGAATAATGATAGGTGTTCCGCCAGCTTTTACAATTTGTTGATAATACGCGCTACGTATAGTGGCATCAATGTCACTATAATTAGCAGTGAGCCCAATAATCGGCTGATGATTGGACTCCGGAAATACTGAATATATCTCGTCGAGATATGATTCCAGATTAAATTGTTTTGTCATTATTCTGCGTCGATATTTACTGGTATCTCACGCTTAATGCTTTGTTCAAGTGAAATTAGGGTTTCTGTTGATACAACTCCAGGAATACTTTGCAATTTGTTGTTAAGCAAATCCATTAATTGTTCGTTATCCTGTGCGTAAAGCTTTAAAAGCATAGTGTAAGGGCCAGTAGTGAAATGGCACTCTATGATTTCAGGAATGTTGATTAGTCGTTGCACCACGTTTTTATACATGCTGCCTCTTTCCAAATTTAATCCTACATAAGTACATGTTGAGTAACCCAAACTTTTTGGATTTACATCAAAGCCACTACCGGTTATGATACCATTTTCCATCAAATGCTGTACACGCTGATGAATGGCTGCACGAGAGACTCCGCACTCAGTAGCTACGTCTTTAAAGGGAATACGGGCGTTCTTAGATAGAATGCTCAGTATTTTTTTGTCAAGATTATCAATCTTATCCATTTCTTTTATTATATTTTGTTATTATTGTTTTATCAAAAGGTTATATCATTGTGTTAGCAAATATAGGAATAAATATTAAATCAAGCAATAAAATGCGCGAAAATCTTTCGATAATCGCGCATTTTTCAATTATTTGTTGACAGTTTATTTATCGATGCTAATCAACTCAACAGTAAATACAAGAGTAGAATAAGGCTTGATTTGACCTGCCTGGCGTGAACCGTAAGCAAGTTCCTGAGGGATGCATACTTCCCATTTGCTGCCTACTGGCATCATGGTTAATGCTTCTGTCCATCCCTTAATAACCTCATTGCAATGGAATGAAGTAGTTTGTGGATTGCGCTTATAACTGCTGTCAAAAACAGTTCCGTCAATCATGCGACCTTCATATTTCACAGTTACTTTGTCTGTTGCTTTTGGTGTTGCACCTTTACCAGCAACAAGAACCTTATACTGCAAACCAGAAGCTGTAGTCTTCATACCTTCCTTCTGGGCATTTGTCTTTAGCCAATCTTCGTTCTCCTTTTTGTATACAGCGTTTTTGCTGTCGTTAATAGCAGTACGACGGTCGCTAAACATCTTGCTTGCTTTCTTCTGTGTAAACAGTGTTGAATCGTTGTTTAATGCAGCGATAAAGCCTTCATTGAAAGTTGCGTTGTTGATAGAATCCTTTGAACCAACAAAGTCTGTCTTCATGTTAGGCATTATGCGGTCGTTTACCATGCTTGCAATCTGCATACCTGCTGCATAAGCTTTGAAAGCTGGATCTTTTACACGAAGCTGTGCTTCCTGAAATCCCTTAATAAATTCAGCCATGTTAGCTGTGTCAACGCCAAGCTGCTGCTGAAGATAAGGAATAAGTCCGTCTGTTGCAGCCATACCGGCAGCATAACTAATGGTGTCAGATGAACTTACTAGTTTTACAGGAGCTTTCTGCTCTACAGTTACTGGCTTAATTTTCTTGTCCTTTTTGTCTTTAGCCTGAACTAGACTAAAAGCAGCGCTCGTCATAATGACGAGCGCAATAATGTATTTCTTTTTCATTAACTATTAAATGATGGTTTATTTTCCTGCACTTAAAAGCTCAATCTTAAAGATTAGAGTTGAAAAAGGTTTGATCTGACCCTGCTCACGATCTCCATAAGCAAGATTCTGTGGAATATAAACTTCCCAAATTGAACCTGCTGGCATGTGAACAAGTGCTTCTGTCCAACCTTTGATAACTTGGTTTGCACGAAGAGTAATAGGCTGACCGCGCTTGTAAGAACTGTCGAATACCTTACCGTCTATTGTGCGACCTTCATAATTTACTTGTACTGTAGATGTGTCTTTTGGAAGAGGACCATTACCTACTTTGATAACTTTATACTGAACACCTGAAGGTAGAGTCTTTACACCTGGCTTAGTCTTGTTTACTGCAAGCCATTTCTCGCCGGCAGCTTTGTAAGGACCATATTGCTTAGCCATATTCTTGCTCTTGATGAGCATCATCTTAGTCTGAGCAATCATCTGAGCCTGAGCGATAGTCATCTTAACATCACCAGTTTTACCTGTTGTTCCAGCAATAAAACCAGCCATGAAGTTCTTAAGAGATATGCTCTTTGTAGAATCTTGACCGTAAACCTCTGTATTGATACCCTTTATCATCTGGTTTGCAATCTGCTGACCAATCTGGATACCTGCATAGTAAGCTGATTTCTTTTTATCATCACCAGCATTAGCACCGTCGTTAAGACCTTTGATGAACTCATCCATATAAGTTGTGTCAACCTTCATGCGGCTTACTAAGAAGTCTTTCAAACCTTGAGTCTGAGACATACCCATTGCGTAACTCATAGAATCTACATCGCTCTTAAGATCTGCCTTAGGAGTGGAATTTCCACATGACATAAATGTAGCGGCTGCAATAGCAATAAGCGCTACGAAAATGATTTTTTTCATTATTTGTGTTTAAGGATTAATTATTTCACTGCTACTAATTCAACATCGAATACCAATGCTGCATATGGAGGGATAGATGCTCCTGCACCACGTTCTCCGTAACCAAGTGTGTAAGGAATAAAGAAACGGTATTTTGCGCCTTCTTTCATAAGTTGTAGACCTTCTGTCCAACCTGCTATTACGCCGTTTAGTGGGAATGTTACTGTTTGACCGCGATCATAGCTGCTATCAAATTTAGTTCCATTAATAAGTGTTCCTTCGTAGTGGCACTCTACTTGATCTGTAGCTTTAGGAGTTTTTCCGTTACCTTCGCGCAAGATTTGGTATTGTAGACCTGAAGCGGTTGTGATAACACCTTCTTTTTTGCCGTTTTCGACAAGGAAATTTTCACCCTCACTTTTTGCTGCTTTACCTTGAATCTCAGCTTCAGCACGCTGTTTTGCTTCTTGCTCGGCAAAGAAATTCTGTACAAGTTCTTGTGCTTCTTGATCTGAAACTTTCAAATCGGCATCAGAAATGACGTCTTTAATAGCCTGTGCAAAATCATCTATGTTTAATTTCGATGCGCCCATCTGCGCTAGCTGACGACCAATGCCTATGCCGAGAGCGTAACTTATTTTATCCATAAAATAGTAAAATCGTTAGTATTAATATTGTAAATCTGTTTTAAAACTCTGCAAAGATAGCAGAATTAAACTAAATATGAAAGAAACTACTATTTAATTTTATTAAAATGGCATGTTGGCTATCGTTTTTTTGTTATATTCACATAACTTATAAATATAATACTAATTTGCACTGTGGTAAATATAATGCGATAGAATTTTGATAAAGACGTTGCTCATAACGTTGATTTCTTTCATTCTTTATATCAAGATGCCTCCTTAAAATATAGAGATTCTCATAATGTTTTTAAATTAATAGCTACGTAGCTACGTTCATGCTGGAATGCCTTTGTTGACAGGGCTTTCGGAAAATAAAATGCAAAACTTAGCTGCGGTAAGCTACGTACTAGCTACGTAATGAATTGGCTTTATAACGATGAAACGTGAAACGAACAGAATTTCATGGTGATTTTATGTAGTCATAAAGTATGCATGATGCTTTTATATAAAGTTTTCTATATAGAAATGGAAACTTTATATCGTAGAAACGAAAACGTTTGATCGTAGAAATGGAAACTTTATATCGTAGAAACAGAAACGTTTGATCGTAGAAATACAATTTCAAGTTTTTAAAATGCTTATTAAACGCTGCAAAACCGTGATTTCATCATAAATTATGATTAAATCTAAGTGCTACTTATAGCGCTTAGTCTGTTTCTTTTGATTGATGGATAACGCAAACTTCTCCTATAGTTTTTGAAAATAAATAGAGTCAAAGTGTCGAGTGGCTGATTATCAATGTTTTAGAACACTTTTTTACCTTCGCCAAGTGTAAGCCTAGAGACGCTATTTTATGCGTTTTATCGATGTAATGCAAGAAAGGGCATGATTTGGAGGCGATTTTTACAGTGCAAAAACATCTATTTTTGATAGAAAAATGATGAT
>JAGPJJ010000141.1 GCA_018054505.1 Prevotella sp. | reverse complement strand
AGACACACTATATGTAAATCTGATTACACCACCTTACCATGTGGCTAAAAACAAAAATTCTTGTAAACTCTTAAAGAATTTACAAGAATTTCATATATTAATATATCTTATACTCTACTGCTTGTCTTCTGATTCTTCAGGAGTATCAGCCACTTTCTTTGGACCACGTATTTTATCCTTCAAAGTGATGCCACTCTTTATTTCAATATTTATACCGTCACTAAGACCAGTAACAACACGGCGGCGCACATAAGTCTTGTTTTTACCAACAACCTTAACGACATAAACGTAGGTAGCGTTGCCCTGAAACTCGATTGCGCTCTCAGGAACAGACAACACATGGTTGGCCTGAGCAAGAACGATTTCAGCATTGGCACTATAACCTGAACGAATTTTATTACCATCAACACCTCTTACAGCAGCCTTTAACTCAAACTGATTAGCACCATTGCTTTCAACAGCCTTAGGAGAAATATATTCAAGACTAGCTTCAAGCTTTTCATCCTGTAAAGCACCTATAGTAATCTTCATTGGCATTCCTGTGACAAGACTTCCAACTTCTGTTTCGTCAATATTTCCACGGAAGATGAGATCGTTCATATTTGCAACAGTGGCAATAGTTGTACCGTCGTTGAACGTATTACTTAATATCACGGTATTTCCTACTTTAACAGGAACATTGAGTACAAGTCCACTAATTGTAGAACGAATTAATGTGGAGCTGGTATTTGCATTACTGCGAGAAACTCCATCACGAACAACTTCCAAATTATCGGCTGAAGCTTTTACTTCTTCTCTTGCCTGATAATATGAGTGGCGAATCTTGTCGTATTCATCTGCACTTACAAGTCCCTTATCAAAAAGAGCTTTCTCTCGCAAATAGTCAATATTAGCCTGCTTTACGTTTACGCCAGCCAAACGAACACGAGCTTGCGCACTACTTAGCTGTCCCATATCAGGTATTACTTTAACCTTAGCTAGAATCTCACCTGCTTGAACAGTTTGTCCAGCCTGCTTCATCAGTTCGGTAATAATACCGCTTATCTGTGGTTTCACATTGACCTCATTTCTTGGTTCTATTTTTCCAGTAACCACAGTGGTCTTTCTGATGTCTCTCACGGTAGGCGTAAACTCGTCATATTCCACAGCTTGTGGACGCGACTTAGCCCAAAGGAATACAAATGTTCCTATAAAAAGCAAAGCTATAAAGCCTGCGACAATAAACTTAAAATACTTTTTCATATATTATTATGCTTGATTTCTTATTAAATATATTATTCGTCACGCATGGCGTCAACCGGTTTGATTGACATTGCCCTGAAAGCAGGAGCCAATCCAGCAAGTACACCAAGTATACTGAGAATTACAACAGCACCGATAGCTGTCCAAAAACCTATTTGGAAATGCGACGTTACAATTCCATCTGTAGTATTAGCCATTTCTGCCAACTGCAAAATTACAACAGCAAAGAAGATACCGCTCATTCCTGCGACAGAAGTGAGCACAATACTTTCACTGATGATTTGTCCAAGGATACTCTTTGGAGTAGCACCGATAGCACGTCGAATTCCTATTTCAATGGTACGTTCACGCACAGTCACCATCATAATATTTGAAACGCCAATTGCACCAGCGAGTAGAGTTCCAATGCCGACAAGCCATATTAAGAAGTTTACTCCTGAGAATAAATTGTCGAGCATACCAAACATTACCTCTGTATTAAATACTGTTATAGCCTTTTCATCAGAGGGGCAAACAGAATGTGCACGTGCGATCACATTTCTCATCTTCTGTGTGATTGTACTCATCTTTACGCCACGCTTTGCTGTTACGCAAATGAGGTGAACCTGATTACCATAATTATAAGCTTGCTGCATCAGTGTCAGAGGAATGACTACACTCTCCTCCGCTCTACCATTAATGCTCATGTTTCCAGAGCTATAGTCTACACCAACAACATTATAGTAGATAGAGTCTATTCTCACAAGTTGACCACAAGGATTACCGCCGCCTGGAAAAAGGTTCTTATAGATTTTCTTGCCTATAACACAAACCTTTCTGTGTTGCTGCATATCCATTGAATTAAGGTATCTGCCATAATAAATTTTTGGAGACTCAACCTTTGAGTAATCTGGAAGCAAGCCCTTTACAGAGCAAGACGTCTTTTTATCTTTAAAGGTTACTTTACTGCCCCATCCACTAAGCATAGGTGTTACAATGTCTAGTTCAGGCACCTGAGCCTTCAACCTTTTAACATCGTTATAATCCATATTCCATTTGCGCCCTTTACGATAACCGTCATAAGGCTTTGTGGTAGGTTGGGCAAAG
Organism: Prevotella sp.; assembly: GCA_018054505.1. Classification (GTDB taxonomy): domain Bacteria; phylum Bacteroidota; class Bacteroidia; order Bacteroidales; family Bacteroidaceae; genus Prevotella. The sequence continues at coordinate 2,589 of JAGPJJ010000141.1, read as the reverse complement.
ACGATTGCTGAATTTGTAGCAAAGCCTTCGAAATTATTAGATAGTATTTCTTTCAGTCCACTACCACCTCCGATAAGTCCCACAAGCATAAACACGCCCCAGAACACTCCGAATCCGGTAAGAAACGAACGGCTCTTGTTTCGCGTCAGCGTATCAAGGATTTCTTTATATGTATCAAAGTCTAATCTCATATTACTCAGCCCTTAATGCCTCAATAGGTCGTATTTTAGCTGCCTTACGTGCTGGAATAAGTCCAGCTACCGTACCAGCTATAATCATTACTAATGTGGCGTTTATACAAACATCAAGTCCCACTGTAGGATTAACAAACATTGTGGCTGTAAACAAGCCTGAGTCAACCTTCATGTGACCAATTGTAGCATCCATATATTCATTGGCAGCAATACCAAGTAGCATTCCTATGTAGCCAAATAACGTTGTGATAATGATACTCTCTATAATAATAAGCCGCAATATTGACCATGGACTTGCGCCTATAGCCTTACGAATGCCAAACTCACGTGTGCGTTCCTTTACTGTTATCAGCATTATATTTGAAACTCCAACTATACCACTCAACAACGTAAACAATCCGATAACCCACAAAGCGGTGCGAATGACACTGGTACCAGTAGCCATTTGCATTGACTGTGTAAATCTATTCCACAACCATATTGACTCATCATCATCAGGTGCAGCACCATGGTTTGTATTCAATTTTGCCTTATATCGCTTCTCGAAGGCTTCATTATCCTTTTCTGTCTTCAATCCATGAAAGGAGAAAGAGATTTCATCAGTAGAATCACCTCTATTATATATTGTACGCACAGTATTGAATGCAGAATAAGCATTGGCATTCTGTCCGCTTTGGTCTGCCTTATATATTCCAACGATTCTGAAGCCAAACGGTCCAACATCTACATATCTTCCTATTAGGTCTTGGATATGTCCCGGCATAAGTTCCTTGGCTTGGTCCTCACTCAGGACAAGAACTTTTCTGGAATTGGAATTATCAATATCGTTTATATATCTGCCGTGAAGCATTTCTATCTTATTAATCTGCAGTTCATTAGGATAGACTCCGCTCAAAGTTGTACTGATATAATTATCACCAACAGCAATATTCACCCCGTTCTGCTGAATGCTTGCACCCATCTTGTCTACATTTGCACGGAAATTTTCATCCGTGGTTTTCATATCCCTATTGTTAAGAGCAATGCTTCTACCTTCCTTCAAGCCTTTGTAAGCCTTAGAAGTACGACCACCATACACAACCATAGAGTTTGAAAGAAATTTACCTGAGTTTTGTTCTGTGGCATTTATCAATCCGTTGCCTGCACCAAGAAGAAATATAAGCATAAAAATTCCCCACGCAACGGCAAAACCCGTTAACGCGGTACGCAGTTTATTACGCTTGGCAGTAGACCATATTTCAGTTATAATATCACGCATAGGCTATTACTGTTTATTTCATCACTCCATTTATTCCAAATGGCGAAGCGTGATGATCAAGATTTTCCTCTATCTTACCAATAAGTCCATCTGTGATGTGCACAATTTTATTTGTTTCATTAGCAACGCCACTTTCATGTGTTACCACAACAATCGTTTTGTGTTCTTCTTCATTGAGTTTCTTCAGCAATTGCATCACTTCAACAGAAGTCTTACTGTCTAAAGCTCCAGTAGGTTCGTCGGCAAGAATTAATCGCGGTTGTGTTATTAATGCACGAGCTATAGCAACACGCTGCTTCTGTCCACCCGACATTTCATTCGGATAGTGTTCAGCCCAAGGCAACAATCCCAATCGTTCAAGATATTCCATTGCCATATGATGACGCTTTTTTCGACTCACGCCCTGATAAAACAGCGGTAGTTCTACATTCTCAACAGCAGTTTTAAATCCAATAAGATTAAAACTCTGAAAAATAAATCCAATCATGCGATTGCGATATTCTGCAGCACGAGTCTCTGATAAATCCTTTATCAAAGTATCGCCCAGAATATACTCGCCACTATCATAGTTATCAAGAATACCTAGGATATTAAGCAACGTGGACTTGCCAGAGCCCGAAGCCCCCATGATAGAGACAAACTCACCCTCTTCTATATCAAGGTTGATGCCTTTGAGCACATGCAACGGCTGTGCTCCACGGTAGGTCTTATTAATGTCATTTAAGTGAATCATATTCTTATATTAGACGTAAAACTTTGGCAAAAAGTTGCCTTAGACGCATAAATAATTTAAATTTTCTCTATTATCAACGTTTGATCACAGTAATTCATCACGGCCGGACGGTGAGTAATAAATATCACAGTCTTATCATGACATGAGAGGATATTGTGAAGGAGTTGGCGCTCTGTGTCTGGATCTAGAGCACTCGTCGCTTCATCAAAAAGCATTATAGAACCATCACGTAGCAAACTACGTGCAATCGCGATACGCTGAGCCTGACCTTCACTGAGTCCACCACCCTGTTCAGAACACAACGTATTCAATCCATCAGGCAACTGCTCTACAAAATCAGCACAACTTTGATGCAACACACTCTGTATTTCTTCATCCGTAGCATTTAATTTACCCAGACGAAG
>JAGPJJ010000022.1:14730-17192 GCA_018054505.1 Prevotella sp. | reverse complement strand
TCATGTGCAAACGAAATGAATATTTTTGAAGGAAATAATAATAGACAAATTAACTTTTCAGTATCTGTACCCGAATGGAAGAATACAGATTCATTGGCGACTACGAAAACTTCACGCGCAATGCCTATTACGGACACCTCATTTGGTACAGATAAAAGTTTTAACTTAATTGCAGACCAAAATGATGGAGCAGGCAACTACAATACATTGATAGATAAAGAATCTGTATCTTTCATTAATAACATATGGCAGACAACTCCTTCTCATTATTATTGGTCAGGAATCACTAACCAAACAATAAGCTTTTATGCATATTATCCTAGTACTATTAGTAATCTTAGTCATACAGCTGGCTCCTCTCCTACTTTATCCTATACAGTTCCTGATAATGTATCTGATCAAATAGATATAATGACAGCAACAAATAATAATGTTAATGGTAATACTAATTCTTCAACATCATTGACTTTTAATCATATATTTTCAGCCATACAGTTTAATATAGGTAGTTCTGGTATGCCTAACGGTACCATAACTGGAATTTCTTTAAACAATATATTATGTAAGGGAACTTATAACTTTAATGGAACATGGACTCAAGATGCAACAACGAAAAAGTCTTTTTCACAAACTGTATCATCTTCAACGGCAGGCAGTACTGTAATAACAACTGGTGCAACAACTTTTATGATGATGCCTCAAACACTAGGTAGTGATGCTAGTATAACTGTTACATATAGCAATGGTAGTACACTTACTCAATCTATAGCTGGAACATGGACTGCAGGGAACATATATACATATAATATTTCGAAAACAATACCTGTAGCAAATTTTGCTTATACTGGTAGTGTTCAAACTTACACATTTCCTTTTACAGGGACTTATAAATTGGAAGTTTGGGGAGCACAAGGAGGACAAGGAACACAGACAACTTCAGGCAAAGGAGGATATTCATATGGCACCATTTCACTAACTAAAAATAAAGTCTTATATGTTTGCGTTGGCGGGCAAGGAAATCCTCCTACATATTCTTCAGATTATTCTTATAGTGTTTCTGGTAAAAGTTTAGGTGGAACTGGTGGGTATAATGGTGGTGGAAACGGAGGAGATGGTTTCACAGCTTATTCTGGTTGTGGTGGTGGAGGCGGTGCTACACACATTGCAACATATAATGGCGTATTAAAAGAACTATCATCAAATCAAGCTTCTGTTGTTATAGTTGCTGGTGGAGGAGGTTCTACTAGTGAAGCTGCTGGTGGAGGTCTAAATGGAATATCTTGCAGCAATGAATATTATACTAGTGCTGGTGGTGGTCAAACATCTGGTTATCAATTTGGACAAGGCCAAGCTGGTTATACTAAAACAGCGTATGGTAGTTATGGCGCAGAAGGTAATGGTGGTGCCGGAGGTGGCTGGTATGGCGGATATGCATGTCAAACAGGAAATGGAAATGACACAAATGTTGGTGGTGGTGGTGGATCTGGACACATTGGATCAGGAGTAACTGGAACTACAATAGCTGGTAATACTTCTTTTACCGATTATGATGGGACAACTGTTACCGGACATGCTGGCAATGGTTATGCAAGAATAACATTTGTATCAGCAAACTAAATATATATATGACAGAATAGAAATATTTTTTGATAAAAAACATCATGTGAATTAGGAACTATCAATCTGTATCATAAAGCTTATACAACGTTTTCTTAATGAAATTACAGCCAAAATCTTAATAATAACAATAAAAATTTGTTTTTTATTTTGTATTGTGTTTGACTTGTACTACCTTTGTCAATATGAGCAATACATTTATTCCTGATGCCAGCCAACAGAAAGTCATAGATATTGATAATGGATATCATTTGGTATTGGCGCCTCCTGGATGTGGTAAAACGCAGATATTAGCATGTAGAGTAGGGCAAGCACACGCTGCAGGAATCCCATACAGTGAAATGCTTTGTCTAACTTTTACCAATCGTGCTGCTCGTGGTATGCAACAGCGTATAAATGATAATATAAACGATGAAACGTCAGACTTATTTGTCGGAAATGTACATCGTTTCTGTTCACGCTATTTATTTGATTCTGGTATTGTGGCGGCATCATCTTCTATAATTGATGATGCCGACGCATTAAGTATCATGTGCCAATATACTAATGATGATGAACAAGAAGTGGCTGCAAGTTATAAGCGAATGCGAGAATATAACGAAGCTATATTCCTATCACATCTGATGTATCAGATAAATCATAATTATCCACGTGAGCTGAGACTTCATGGTGATTGCTTAAATAGTGACGATGTCAAGGTACTTGACGCTATTTGTAAATCACATAAAATGCCATTTACAGCAAAGTCTATGAATGACATTTATATGAACACCGATTTCTATCGAGACAGTTGCAGTGAACTTGGCATGCAGCAGATGATATATGTGACGCTGAAAAAAATGCAG
>JAGPJJ010000022.1:8504-14630 GCA_018054505.1 Prevotella sp. | reverse complement strand
AAGGAAATAACAATCTTTGATACAGAGACAACAGGACTTGATGTTTTCAATGATGACATATTACAGATTGCTGCCGTAAAGATACGCAACGGAGAGATTGTAGATGGTTCGCAGTTGTCAATTTATATAGAAAGTGACAAGCCTATACCTGAAATGCTTGGCGATATTGTAAATCCGATAATAGAGGAAAGAAAACATCAAACACTGCTTTCACGTAAGGATGCGTTCTGCAAATTTATGAATTACATTGGAGATTCTGTTCTGCTGGGTCATAATGCCGATTACGATATCAATATATTAAAAAATAATCTCAGGCGAGAGTTTGGAACAGAAGAAGTCAATGATAAACTTATGTCACCATATATAGACAGTTTGAGGTTGATAAAACTATTATGTCCACAGTTGCGCCAATACAAGTTGAAATACTTGTTAGAAATGTTGCATCTTGAAGGCGAAAACAGCCATCTCGCTGATGCAGATGTTGATGCAACACGCAGTCTTGTGCTATATTGCTATTCTAAAGCAAAAGAGATTATAGACAGTCAACTGCAATTTATGCAGCAGAAAAGAGTAAAAGATAGAGTAAAGACGTTGCGTGATCATTATGGCAAGATATATACAGAAACACGCAATATGCTTTGGAGCGAAACTGGCGACACAAAAATATTGGTATCTAAGCTGAAACAGATGTATGATAATCTTTTGGCAGCAGATATCATTCAACCATTAGATAATATCTCATACATATTTAATTATATAGCATCAGATGTTATCAATTCATCAGATAATTCATCATTGATTACCCAATTGAGTAATCACATGCTTGAAATCAATACTTTAAAAGAGGCTGATTTGTGCGGTAGTGATACGATTAATGAAAAAATATTTGTTACAACAGTGCACAAGGCGAAAGGATTGGAGTTTGACAATGTCATCGTCTTTGATGCAATCGAAGGCAGATATCCTAATTATTACAGTAAGAATAATAAAACAATGCTTGATGAAGATGCTCGAAAGTTTTATGTTGCAATAACAAGAACCCGAAAGCGACTCATCATTATGCAGAGTTGCTTCCGGGTTGATTATCATGGATATAGGCAACCTGTGCCTCTTACCCGATTTGCCGATCCAATAAAGAAAAGTTCAAATATATGGTCGGTTGTTTCCAATAAAAAGTAATTACATCGCAAAGATGTTGAAACCTCCGTCTACAACAGCTACTGTTCCTGTAACAAAAGCTGCAGCATCGCTCATTAGATACTGAATCGTACCGCAAAGTTCTTCTGGCTTACCCATACGACCAAACGGAGTCTGTCTGATAACATCCTTTCCACGTTCAGTATAACTGCCGTCAGGATTTGTAAGCAAAGCACGGTTCTGTTCTGTAATAAAGAAGCCTGGAGCAATCGCATTTACACGAATCCCCTCACCAAATTTCTTAGCAGTTTCATGAGCCATGTATGCTGTGAAATTACTAATTCCAGCTTTAGCAGCAGCATATCCACAGACACGTGTCATTGGACGGAAAGCTGCCATACTTGAAAAGTTGATGATGCTTCCCTTACCTTTTTCAACCATAGGCTTCAAAAATACCTGAGTAGGAATAACGGTACCTGTAAGATTTAGATTCAAAACTTTCTGGAACTGTTCTGGATCCAAGTCAAAAAAGTTTTGGTCAGGACCGATAACGGCACCCGGCTGGTTACCTCCGGCAGCATTCAACAATGTATCAATGTGCCCATATTTTTCTAAAATATCTTTGCAGTTCTGCTCAACAACCTCCTGATTCATAACATCAGTTTTAAAGAAACAAGCGTCACCGCCCGCCTTCTTTATATCATCCACAATAGCGTTACCAATCTCTTCTTTGCGACCTAGAATTGCAACTTTTGCACCATTCTGTGCTAAATATTTAGCTATGCAGCGGCCCAGAACACCAGTTCCGCCAGTAATTACTACAACGTAGTCTTTTATATCAAATAGATTTTTCATAATTCTTTTTTAATTAGTTGATGTTAGTCATTTTAATCACAGTTTCTTATCAGTCAAAGAATCCTGGTTGTTTATATTCTATACCTAGTTCACGGTCAACAGTTGCGAGAACCCCTTGAACCTGTCCCATTGCAAACATACGTCCCAAGAAACTATAACCAACATTATATCCACGTTCCTCGTCGCCAAGCATGGTCATACCATGGTCAACTCGCATAGGAAGATTTGGATTAGTCTTTTCAAATATACGTGCAAGTTCTATGATATCAGCTCTTCCGCCCAGATGGCTCGCTTCTGTGAAATCGCCGTTAGCGAATATGTGGCAACTGCGCAAGTGTACAAACCATGTGCGGTTAGCATATTTCTTTGCAAGTTCAACAGGATTATTATGTGCTCCTGCTGAAATACTTCCTGCACAGAATGTCAATCCATTATGAGGATTGTCTACAGCTTTTAGGAACCAATTAATATCTTCGTCGCAAGTTACGATACGTGGCAATCCCAAAACAGGGAATGGTGGATCATCTGGATGCACACACATATACATGTCGCATTCGTCGCATACAGGCATGATGGCTGACAAGAAATAACGCATGTTTTCGCGAAGCTGTTCCTTTGTGATTCCCTTATATAAATCAAGCAGTTGTCTGAACAACTCTACGGGATGTTCGTCACCCTCTTTAAAGTTTCCAGAAACAAATCCCTGAGTTTTGATGACGATATTTTCAACCAATGCATGATCTTTTTTTGCATTCATCGTCTTTTTCAACTCTTCAACTTCTGCGAGGATATTGCGGCCTATGCTTTTTCCCATTTCCTCCCAATCCTTTTCGGCGCCTTCGCGTTTAAGAATATATTTGTCGAAATATGCAAATTCAGGGAAACTGAAATATAGGTTAGTTGATCCATTAGGATTAGGATGAGACAAATCTGTACGTGCCCAATCCAAAACAGGCATGAAATTATAGCAAATGGTATGTATGCCTTCTGCTGAAAGATTTTTAAGGCTCTCTTTGTAAATTTCAATCTGTTGGTCGCGATCAGGACCGCCATATTTAATGGTCTCAACAACAGGCAGAGATTCCACAACCGACCATCTCATTCCAAATGATTCGATGTAAGTTTTCAAGTCGTGGATTTTTTCTCTAGTCCAAACTTCACCCAATGGTACATCGTGTAGAGCGGTTACTATACCTTCTACTCCGATTTGTTTCAGCATGGCAAGTGTTATTTTATCATTTTTGCCAAACCATCTCCAGGTTCTTTCCATAAATGTTTATAATAGTTTTAAGTTATTGCTCATAGTGGATATTATGATATGAATCATGATTGCCAGATATTTAAGTATTGTGTGATGCAAATGTACAAAAAAATAAATTAGTAGATAACTAAGTTCCCCTATTTTTTCATTAATTCATATAATTGTATTAATTTTGCGTTTCGTTTCAGGATAGTGTCCACATTTTCATGCAAATGATATATGGACATGTGCCGTTTTGAATAAAAAAGACGCCCACATTTTACAACATTATGGATAAAACAAAAATTGAATATCAAGAAGTTTGCTACACTCCTTATGTAGCCGAGCCCCTTTTCTCAGAACGTGATGTTAACTTCTCTCTATGTCGTGATGGCGAGGAACCTCGCCCAGTACGTCTATCTTTTGTTGTTTTTGCAGAAGATAAAGACAGTGAATGGGAAGACGATGCACCGATAGGAGAGTGTTATGCCACTGTGCTAGGTGAAAATGATGATGACATCGTGGAACCCGTCAAAATATACAATCTAGGTATATCTGCGTCTGATTTCGTAACAATCGTACGTTCTGATACAAAGTCAACGGTATTTCGTATCTTCTGGCCTTATGGTACAGTTGAAATAGATAAGGCTAATCGTACTGACGAAGGACTTGAAATATTAAAGACAGATTTAGGAACAGGTGAACACATAAATTGCAGACTGACTCCAAAAGATTCAGACCATAGCTTTAATCTAACATTGCAGCTTCCTGTTTTTGGATTTTCCATTCGAGATACAGACGGAAATATTGTTAATGATAAGTTGGATATACACGAGGACGATCTTGCTAAATATCAATATGTTTTTGCGGGAACAGAAGATGACGACCGTATAACAATCCACTCTGATGCCGATCATATTACATATAAATATGTATGGAATCCAGAAGGATTTATTTCAGTGCGCAACATTGCAGATATAAATGTACTTATTGCTAAAATTCCTGCAAGAGGAAGTCTTTCACAATTACTTCTTGGCGCAGAATACATACGCGGCTTAATGCAATTTTCTTCAGAAAATCCTGCAAACGAGAATATTGAATTCCTTATAAAACAAAAAGATCAGCGCTGGAGAATTGGTGTAAGCTCTGCTGTTGAAGAAGATAGTGACGATGATACTCTTCTTGATCCAACAGAACTCTGCAAAGATGTTTTTGCTAAACTCCTCAACTTGCCATCTGATAGTAATAGTAATGAGTTGATAAGTGAACTTATGAAAATGCAAGATGCAGGAGTTTTTCAATGGTTTTGGTTGAATGAGAACGATTGGGCCTATGATAAATTAGAAGAATATATCAATACACTTGTAGACCCAGAAATGGAGATGATGAGGCGTGCACTTATATTCAACGATTTTGATAACTTTATGCACCGTTTACGTTTGGCTTCACTTGATGATAGAAGTGCTATTCAGGCTGACGCACTTCTTGCACGAAATGCCAAGCGAAAGACAATGCGTGTGAAAACGTTGATACAGCAACACAATAGTGGAGAAATATCTTTGTGGTCATTGGAACGTGAAGAAAGAGTAAGGATACTATATTATTGGAGAAATTTCCATTCCAGTTTTGAATAATATTTCATTTTAGATATGAAAGGCGCATCGTCTGATGCACCTTTTTTCTTAATTATCTGTTGATGAATATTTTCTTTCCACCTTTTATATATATGCCTTTGGGAAGTCTAGAGATGTTGTTTCCAACATATTGTCCCATCACATTGTATATGTTTTGATTATTATCAATCGTCTTTATTTCTGTAATACCGGTCTCTTCCTCAGTCTCGGTATTGGTTTCCTTAAGTTTAACTACGGCTACATCGTCAATAATCAAACGTCCTGTCGTGACAAATTCTACTGTTGTTTTTCCGCTATATTCAAAATCAAACGAGAAAGATGTCCATTTGCCTGATTTATTCTCGAGCATTGAAAACGAAGTATTTCCTGCATGAACATCAATACTCTTATTATCGTTTTGAAATGTTGCAATTCTAAATGTTAAGTTAGCTTTGCCATTCATGCTGAATTCTGGAGAAGCTGTTGTTCCGTTGACTTTGGTTGTTCCAAATTTTGCACATTTATAACCTGAATAAGCATTTGTATTACTCCAACCTTCATGGTCTGGATTAAAAGATCTTCCTAGAAAATATCTTCCTGTCCAGTTATTGTCATTTCCACCCTTACCCATGCATTTGTCAAATGACTCGTGAAATAGCGTGTCTCCTGTTATTTTAGTGTCTTGAAAATTATATTTTCTGAATGCAAAGTCAATCGTGTTGTCTTCGTTAGCCTTGACATCATTCAAAGCTATATCTAAATAGTTGCTTCCATCTTTTCCTTTATTATATATTTCTGCCGCAGGAATCGTATTGACTGTTAGACTATCTTTTACCCAGATTGCTGATATGCGATGGTGATCAGTTGTGTTGTTTACAGTATTGCTTTCCCATGCATCTCTAGAATAGTCAATGTGCATAGCTAGCATACCACTGTCTGGCAAATATGTATCCCAACCTTTGCGTTGTCTATTTTCTAAAATGTAATATTCATCATTATTGGCGTCGTTATACATGATGTAAGCATCGCCGTTGTTGGTTGTTGTCTCAAGATTTGTTATCGTAGTATCATTCTTTAGAGTCTTTGGTGTTATCCATCCACATGAAGTTTTTTCATAAGCAGAATATCCGCACGGACAATACCCACCTCCAAGATAACTTCCCGCAGCCATCAAACTATTGTATCCTATTCCGTTGTCCTTCGTATTTGTTGTGTTATACATATCAGGTAGACCAAGACAATGAGAAAACTCATGACAGAAAGCACCTATTCCTGCAATAT
>JAGPJJ010000022.1:0-8404 GCA_018054505.1 Prevotella sp. | reverse complement strand
TAACTTCCCGCAGCCATCAAACTATTGTATCCTATTCCGTTGTCCTTCGTATTTGTTGTGTTATACATATCAGGTAGACCAAGACAATGAGAAAACTCATGACAGAAAGCACCTATTCCTGCAATATTTCCTAAATGGTTTAGTTCCGAAGCACAAGCATACACATTAATCTTTTCGCCACTAATTTTCAATGCTTTTTTATGTGGAGAAGCTGATAGCGACCATTTGTGTGGCCAAATTAAATCAGGATTGTCATAGTCAGCTTCGCCATGTCCCGCATATACTACAAACACCTGTTCCACCTCGCCGTCACCATCCCAGTCATATTTGCTGAAATCAGTAGTCGTAGCTATAGCTTTGCAGGCCTCAATAACCATTTCTTCGGGATGAGAATCTTCACCATTGCTATCATCGTTTGCACCATAATAAGCATAAGGATGAGCTAGAGTCACCGGTCCTGCAACGTCAAAGGAAAGATTAAACAATCCATTACTTTGATTCATGAAGTAATCGTGAGCAGAACCAACAAACGGACTCTCGTTGAATCCTGTTTGATTTAAAATACCTTCATATAATTGTGGAGTAGAATTCTCTAGAAAATGTGTGTCTTGAAAATTAACAAGTATAACTAAAGCTTTCTTGTTACCAGTAGAACTACGTGTAGCCTTAATAGAATTCAACATTCTCATCGTCCTTTTTTGCATAGCAATGTTAATGCTTCTGGTAAGCAATTTATTAGAAAGTTTAGCATATATACCATTTTTCGGCATATATTCATATTGTTCACCATCGGCAGACTGCCAATATTTAAAAGACTCGTCACCAAATAATTCAGCTGTAATCACTTTGTTGTTTCCAATGTTTATTCTCTTGGTACGTCCGGGCATTACCGGTATTGAAAAAATAAGCATGGCAATAGCAAAAAGATATAATACTAAGGCTATTTTACGCATTTTTGTTTTATTATAATGCAAATATACTACTTTTATTTTGTTTTTAGCACAAAATAGAATATCTTTGTGCATATTTTTTCGAATTATGGTAAAAGACAATAACGAACAAGATGCAGTGAAACTGCCAGAGAATGCCTTTAGAGAATTGAAGGAAGGCGAGGAATATCAGCCTGTAATGCAGGCCGATAAAGTGTATCCGGAAGTAAATCCATGGTCAGTGACATGGGGTATATTGATGGCTGTATTGTTTTCTGCTGCCGCAGCCTATCTTGGCTTGAAGGTAGGACAGGTTTTTGAGGCCGCAATACCAATAGCAATCATCGCTGTTGGCGCTTCAACAGCAGCCAAGCGTAAGAATGCTCTCGGCGAAAATGTTATTATTCAAAGTATCGGAGCTTGTTCTGGAGCTGTTGTTGCAGGAGCTATTTTCACTTTGCCTGCAATTTATATCCTTCAGGCAAAATATCCAGAAATGACAACTTCGTTCATGAAAATATTCTTAGCTTCTGCATTAGGTGGTATTCTTGGAATTTTGTTTCTTATTCCTTTCCGTAAATATTTCGTCAGCGATATGCATGGAAAATATCCTTTCCCAGAAGCTACTGCTACTACTCAGGTATTGGTCAGTGGTGCTAAAGGAGGCGATCAAGCCAAACCGTTGCTTATGTCAGGACTTATCGGTGGTCTTTATGATTTCATTGTGGCTACATTCGGATGGTGGAATGAAAACTTTACTAGCCGTGTCGTTGGTTGGGGTGTTGATTTGGCTGATAAAGCCAAGGTCGTCTTTAAGGTAAATACAGGTGCTGCCGTACTTGGTCTTGGATACATCGTTGGACTGAAATATGCACTTTATATCTGTTTTGGTTCTCTAGCTGTTTGGTGGCTCATTGTTCCTGGAATGTCGGTAATCTTCCACGATCAAGTGTTGAATATGTGGGATCCAAGTATAACCCAAGCTGTTGGTGCTATGAGTCCTGAAGAAATATTCAAGGCTTATGCGCGTAGTATAGGTATTGGTGGAATCGCAATGGCTGGTATCATTGGTATCATTCGCAGTTGGGGAATTATTCGTGATGCCATTGGACTTGCCGCTCGTGAGCTTAAAGGTAAAGGCGGAAGTCTTGATGAAGTGAAACGTACTCAGCGTGATATAAGTTTTAAAATAATAGCAATCGGTAGTATCGTCGTTTTGCTGCTTACATTTGTTTTCTTCCTTACTGGAGTCATGCAAGGAAATCTGTTGTTTGCCGTTGTTGGTATACTTCTGGTTGCAATCATAGCCTTCCTTTTCACTACTGTTGCAGCAAATGCGATAGCTATTGTAGGAAGTAATCCAGTTTCTGGTATGACATTGATGACTCTTATTCTTGCAAGTGTCGTCATGGTTGCTGTAGGACTGAAAGGTGCCGGTGGTATGCTGGCAGCACTTATTATGGGTGGTGTTGTCTGCACAGCTCTTAGTATGTCTGGTAGTTTCATTACAGACTTGAAAATAGGTTATTGGCTTGGAACAACACCAAAGAAACAGGAAGGGTGGAAATTCTTAGGCACTCTTGTTAGTGCAGCTACCGTTGGTGGTGTGATGATGTTGCTTAATCAAACTTATGGTTTCGCTAATGGAAGTCTTGCTGCTCCTCAGGCTAATGCCATGGCTGCTGTTATCGATCCTCTTATGAATGGTGTTGGTGCGCCTTGGATATTATATGGTATTGGTGCTGTGTTGGCAATTTTGCTCACAGTTTGCAAAATACCAGCTTTAGCTTTTGCTCTTGGTATGTTTATCCCTCTTGAACTTAACGTTCCTCTTGTAGTGGGTGGAGCCATCAATTGGTTTGTTACAACTCGTAGCAAGGATGCTTCTGTAAACAAGGAACGTGGAGAGAAAGGTACACTAATAGCCAGTGGCTTTATAGCTGGTGGTGCCTTGATGGGTGTAGTAAGTGCTTTGCTAAAATTTGGAGGTTTCGAACTTTCCATTGCTGATAAATGGTGGAGTGATCCAATGAGTGAAGTTTGTTCACTTATTGCTTATATATTGCTAATTACCTATTTTATCATAGCTACAAAGAATAAAAAGAAATAGAGAATATTACATTCTATATCTTTGCAAAGTGCCAAATTGACGTGTAAAAGCGTCAATTTGGCACTTACTTTTTATTGGCATATAGTTTGTGTAAAGCAAAGTATAAACAATAATGGAGGAACAAATATGACATTTGACAAGTACACAATCAAAGCGCAGGAAGCAGTGCAGGCTGCATTGCAGACAGCGCAGAGTTCTGGGCAGCAGAGTGTTGAGGCTGTACATCTGCTAACTGGTATTATAAGCAAGGGACGTGATATAACAAATTATGTCTTTCAAAAATTAGGGGTAAACTCTCAAGGTATAGATATTGCTTTGCAGCAAGAACTACAGCACCTTCCCCGTGTTCAGGGAGGACAACCATTCTTTAGCAATGAAACCGCTCAGATATTTAATTCTGCCGAGGAAATATCTCAAAAGATGGGTGATGAGTTTGTTTCATTGGAACCATTACTTTTGGCTATCATAAAAACAAACAACACAGCTGGCAGAATACTTAAGGATGCTGGTTGCACAGAGGATGGTATGCGCAAGGCTATTGATGAATTGCGACAGGGTCAGAAGGTGCAGAGCCAAAGTGGAGATGAGAATTATCAGGCATTGGATAAATATGCTATCAATCTTATTGAGCGTGCAAAAGCTGGAAAACTTGACCCTGTGATTGGACGTGATGACGAAATAAGACGAGTATTGCAGATCTTAAGTCGTAGAACAAAAAATAATCCTATTCTTATCGGTGAGCCTGGAACAGGAAAAACCGCAATCGTTGAAGGTCTTGCTGAAAGAATTATGCGTGGTGACGTACCAGAGAATTTAAAGAATAAGCAACTCTATTCTTTGGATATGGGTCAGCTTGTTGCTGGTGCAAAATATAAAGGTGAGTTTGAGGAACGATTGAAAGGTGTTATTAAGGAAGTAACTAATGCTGAGGGAAATATTATCCTCTTCATTGATGAAATCCATACTTTAGTTGGTGCTGGTGGAGGAGAAGGTGCAATGGATGCTGCCAATATTCTTAAACCAGCATTGGCAAGAGGCGAACTTAGAGCTATCGGTGCTACTACACTGAATGAATATCAGAAGTATTTTGAAAAGGACAAGGCTCTTGAGCGTCGTTTCCAAATGGTAATGGTTAATGAGCCTGACGAACTTGATGCAATTAGTATTCTTCGTGGATTGAAAGAGCGCTATGAAAGTCATCATAAGGTAAGAATACAGGATGATGCCTGCATTGCAGCTGTGAAATTGTCTGAAAGATATATTTCTGATCGTTTCCTTCCGGACAAGGCTATAGACCTTATGGATGAGGCTGCTGCAAAATTAAGAATGGAGCGTGATTCTGTTCCTGAGGAACTTGATGAAATGGAGCGTACTCTGAAACAGAAGGAAATAGAAAAACAGGCTATCAAGCGTGAAAACGACAAGGAAAAGATTGCTGTTCTTGATAAAGAAATAGCAGAACTGCGTGATCAGGTTAAGGCATTCCGTGCACGTTGGGAAGCTCAGAAAGCTGAAGTTGATAACATTCAGTTGATAAAACAGCAGATGGAATCTCTTAAACTTGAAGCCGAAAGGGCAGAACGTGAGGGAAATTATCAGCGTGTTGCAGAAATAAGATATGGTGAATTGAAAAAAATGCAAGATCAGATTGATGCATTGCAGAATAAAATTCACAGTGAACAGGGTGGCGATCTGTTAATCCGAGAGGATGTGACAGCGGATGATATTGCTGAGGTAGTAAGCCGTTGGACAGGTATACCTGTAAACAGAATGTTGCAGAGTGAACGAGACAAATTGCTTAATCTTGAAGCTGAACTTCATAAGCGCGTAATAGGACAGAACGAGGCGATAAATGCCGTAAGTGATGCCGTTCGCAGAAGTCGTGCAGGGCTTCAGGACCCTAAGAGACCAATAGCTTCATTCATATTCCTTGGTACGACCGGTGTGGGAAAGACCGAACTTGCTAAGGCACTTGCCGAGTATCTGTTTAATGATGAAAACATGTTGACTCGTATTGATATGAGTGAATATCAGGAGAAATTCAGTGTTACCAGACTTATTGGTGCACCTCCAGGATATGTAGGTTATGATGAAGGTGGACAGCTTACCGAAGCTGTAAGACGCAAACCGTATAGTGTTGTCTTGTTTGATGAGATCGAGAAAGCTCATCCTGATGTATTCAACACTCTTTTGCAGGTGCTTGATGATGGACGTCTTACCGATAATAAAGGTAGATTGGTTAATTTTAAAAATACAATCATCATCATGACAAGTAATGCTACTAAAGAGCAACTGTCTGCAATAATGCGTCCTGAATTCCTAAATCGTATTGACGACATTATCACTTTCCATCCACTCACAAAGGAGGAAATCATGCATGTAGTGGAACTACAGATGAATGGTGTCAAGAAGATGATAGAACAGCAAGGCTACACATTGAACTGGACTGACGAGACGATAAGTGATTTGGCTGATTTGGGATATAATCCTGAATTCGGTGCTCGTCCAGTAAAGCGTGCTATTCAGGAGTATGTTTTAAATGATCTCAGTAGAAAGATTCTTGCAGGTGAAGTTGGAACAAATATAAATCTTGGGAAAATAGTGAAGTAGTTGCTGTATTCCCAAAACTAATAAGTCCGCTGCTACATTCAGTAACAGCGGACTTTTTTTGTATATAACAAAGTCGAATATTACATTTCAACGATAACCTCGTGTTTTCCTAATTCCGTAGGTACGATATTTCCATTGATGATCTTGCCATCTAAAGTTATTGACTTAATACCCTTCTGGCTTCCTTCAGGATTATTCACCGTGATATGGAATTCTCCACCTCTAAACTTACGAGTAACCTCATAACTCTTTGCTGTAGAAGGTAAACACGGATCAATCATTAGTCCATCATAACTTGGTTTGATGCCAAGAATATATTCGCTTATTGTGTACCACATCCATGCTGCAGTTCCTGTTAGCCAGCTGTTCTTTCCTTCACCTGGTCGTGCAGAATCTTTTCCAGCTACCATCTGACAGTTTACGTAAGGTTCAACTTTGTGAAGAGTCTGATATTTCTCTTCCACGTAACTTGGCAGAATCTTTTTGTAGTGATTCCATGCGTCATCGCCACGTCCGTCAACAGTCTCACCAATGATAACCCATGGATTGTTGTGGCAGAAAATACCTGCATTTTCTTTGTAGCCTTCAGGATAAGAACTAATCTCACCCATTTCTACATGATATGTGGTATAGGCTGGATTATTGAGAACAATACCATGTTCACATTCCATGCGCTCTTTTACACTGTCAAGTGCCTTATCGCATAATCCTTCTTTTAGTCCGATACCTGCCATTGTGCACCAACCTTGTGACTCAATGAATATTTTTCCTTCTTCGTTCTCGTTGCTTCCAATCTTTTCGCCATAAAAATCGTAAGCTCTGAGGAACCATTCGCCATCCCAGCCATGAACTTTAACTGAATTTTCCATCGCTTTAACAGCTGTTTCCATGCGGTCTGCTTCATGTGGCTTTCCTAGTCGTCGACAAAGTTCTACGTAGTCTTTTCCGGTAACGACAAATAATCCTGCAATCATCAAGCTCTCTGCTTTGCTGCCTTTGCTTTGATTTTCTGTTGTTTGGAAACTTTCATTCGGATCCCAGCTGAAACAGTTCAGATTAAGGCAGTCGTTCCAGTCAGCTCTGCCGATGAGTGGAAGTCCATGAGGACCAAGATTGTTGATAACGTGGTTCATGCTTATCTTGAGGTGGTCGAATAATTTAACTTCAGTTCCTGGTTTGTTGTCAAATGGCACCATTTCATCAAGAATAGAGAAATCTCCCGTTTCCTTTATATATGCAACAGTTCCAAATATTAACCAACATGGATCGTCGTTAAATCCACCTCCGATATCATTGTTGCCACGTTTAGAAAGTGGCTGATATTGGTGATAACAACCTCCGTCGGCAAATTGTGTTGATGCAATATCGATGATGCGTTGGCGTGCTCTTTGTGGTATCTGGTGTACAAATCCCACAAGGTCCTGATTGCTGTCACGGAATCCCATTCCACGTCCTATTCCGCTTTCAAAGAAACTCGCAGAACGGCTCATGCAGAAGGTAACCATACATTGATATTGATTCCAGATATTAACCATTCTGTCTAGTTTATCGTTTCCGGTCTTAACGGTGAATATAGACAAAAGGTTGTTCCAGTATTCATTTAGTTCATGAAAAGCTTTGTCTACTTTCTCTGTTGTATTAAATTCAGAGATAAGAACATGAGCCTTTTCTTTGTTTATTACTTTCTTTGATTCGAATTTTTGTTCCTGTGGATTTTCAACATACCCAAGAATGAAAACAAGATCACGGCTTTCTCCAGGTTTGAGTTCTATTTCGAGATAATGTGAAGCGATAGGGCTCCATCCATGTGCGAAACTATTTCTAGCGCGTCCTTCTACAACAGCGTCTGGGGCAGATTTCTCGCTATAAAGTCCTATGAACGTTTCACGGTCAGTATCATATCCCTGAATTTCTTGGTTCACATGGTAGAACGCATAATGATTTCTGCGCTCTCGGTATTCGGTTTTGTGATAGATGGTTGAGCCTTCTATTTCAACTTCTCCGGTTGAAAAATTGCGTTGAAAGTTTTCCATATCTGTTGCTGCATTCCACAAGCACCATTCTTGAAACGAGAATACTTTGAGGTGTTTCGTGCTATTACCGAGATTTAGAAGTTTCATCTGTTGTATTTCGCAATTTTTGTGTAACGGCACAAAGAATAATACATTAGCTTCAACTTCATTTTTCTGTCCGATAATGCGTGTATAGTTCATGCCATGTCGACATTCATATTTGTCGAGTGGAGTACGGCACGGTTTCCAACCTGGATTCCAAGTGATATCACCATCCTTAATATAAAAATATCTTCCGTCGTTATCCATCGGTACATTGTTGTATCTATAGCGAGTGATACGGCGGAACTTAGCATCTTTATAGAAGCTATATCCTCCTGCGGTGTTTGATATAAGTGAGAAAAAATCCTCATTGCCGAGGTAGTTAATCCATGGCCATGGTGTCTTTGGATCAGTTATGACATACTCACGGTGAGCATCGTCAAAGTGTCCGTACTTTTTGTTTTCCATATTGTTTAAAAGTTGGTTTTAAATGTTTCTTTTCTAGATATAGGTCATTTAGACTGCTTGCAAAATTACACAAAATAATGAGAATTATCTAGAAATATAACTGATTCCACTAGTGTCTCTTAATATATGTTAATCGTATGTAAATTCAATACTGAGCTGCTGCTCGTTGCCATTAGCCTGCTCTCGAGCCAGAGGTTCGAAGAGCTCCTGGATGGTATCCTTGACAAGCAGTG
>JAGPJJ010000140.1 GCA_018054505.1 Prevotella sp. | reverse complement strand
TGTAGTAAGTAATTAGTTATTTGATAGGTTTTAATGTTAAGTTAGTTTTTAGCATTCCTGATTCTTTGGTCGTGAGATTGAAGAATCAGTTTTTTTTATAACAACATAGGATAAATGTTCAATCTAAGCAATGCATAACTTATTTTTAATATAATGGACTTTAATCTTTATAATGGAAATAATTTTCTGTTGCAAAAGATGTATAATTTATCACTAGGGTCAACTTAAGATGACTGGCTTTTTGTGTCGTTTAGCCACGAAGCTATGTCGTATGTCGTAAAACCTATATGCAGAAGGGCTGACTACATGTAGCTAGGAGGATTTAGCTACGTCAACTTATGTGGTTTTAAGGATGGAATGTATTCTATTAGTGAATTTGTCAAAGAACCGTTGACTGTATCTGAGGAACTGAGGATGTATAAATAGAGACAGTAAACAAAAACAGAATTCCCAAGCTTGTTTAACTATTCTGCTGAATTCCGCTGAATTCTCGGCAAAGATACTGCAAAAATGTTGTCCATGCAATCAGATTTAGGTTAGACTGTTAGCCAAAGTTTGTTGCTACACATTATAGTGCACGTGCGTACATGTGCACACTCAGACTTTTTCATAAAAACAAGTGTCGAAGTGTCTATTCGTTGATCATCAACTTGTTAGAACTCTTTTCTAGTGACATTAAGTGTCGGTTATTTGTCGGTAAAATAATGGGGAATTTTTCATCATTATGCATTGCCCTTTACAAAGAATTCCGATGTGTTTTTCGATGTTTTGCAGTCCGTTTTACGAAGAAATGCAATGCGTTTTACGATGCTTTAGGAGGTAAAACATCGTAGAAACGTTTCCGTTTCTATATGAAAACAGTTGCATTTCTATATGGAAACGCATGGAAAAATCAATATTTTACCGCCAGTTCACCGTCAGTTTATGACGTATGATTCGTCGATAAAATACTGATATTCATTAAGTTGACACTTCGACACTTATATTTTTCAAAACCCTAAGTGCGCGCGTGCCTGCACGTACATTATATAAGTAAAAATGGATAACGTAGCTAAAACATAGTTCACCGGAGCTAAATAGTCCAAGCTACGTTTCGTCAGTCCCTCTGTTTATAGGCTTTGCGAGAGATACCGTAGCTTTGTAGCTAAAAAACGCGAAAAACGCAGAAAAACAGCTTAAATGTACAAAATTAAAATCGTCAATGAGAAATCTTAGGCTAAAATATTTATTATGCATTCCACAAAAGCTAATACATTTTAAGTGGCATTAGTGATAGTTTATGCTAGCATATTGTATTTTTTCTATTATGAAAATCTTGTTTAGAAAAATGTTAATCATGCTTTTACTTATATTTATGTAATGATAAATTAATTATAAATGTTGCCACATTAGTTAGAAAGATCAATATTTTATTATAACTTTGCAAAAAACGAAGTAGACAATGGGCGTTCATCCTTATGCCTGTCTACAGATAACTCTATATCAATTATGAGTGAAACAAGCAACAAGATGAAACCTTTCCATTCTGTTATCATATTTATGATATTCGTAGTTTGTGCGGCATTATCTAGTATGCACAACTATAAGGTAACCAAAGATTCTATAATCCAAGACATGAATCAGGCTTTGAGCCAAACAATATCCCAAAAAGAAAATGGATATATAACTCCTGATACAATAATCAATTATCGTCAACACCTTAAAATAGATGCACTCCGAAATCGCTCATTCCTATATTATGCCTGTAACAACAAAGGAAATGTAATTTGCAGCAGAAAAATGAAATGGCATTCACAAGAGTATTCGGTTGAATTTCAAAGTTACGCCAATTGTTCGACTGCAGATATTATGGGATTGTCAGACCAACGGCTACCTGTTTCTATATTGATGATCGGTATTTTGTGGGCTGTATTATCAATACTGTATTTCAGAAGGCAATATAATAACTTCGTTGTTTTAGGTAATATGATGTATGCTCAAAACGAACATTCATTTTATGATTTAAATAAGACACCTATAGTTATGACTCCAATGCAAGAAAAACTCATGATCATGTTTTTCTTATCATCAAATTATAAACTCTCCAAACAAAAGATTTGTGATGAGTTGTGGCCTAAGAAACCAGATGCCAGTGAGACTTTATATACTTTGATAAGACGTATAAAGCCAACGATACAGACAAGAGGAAACCTTAAAATAATATCTGAAAGGGGCAAAGATTATAAACTTACAGTGAACGATTAATCACCAGTTAATCAAGTGTTTAGTTGATTCTGACATTTATATGAAACAAAATGTCAGATAGATGTCAGGTTGTTTTCAAACATTTTTTTTAGCAATTCAATATCTTTGTGTGAAAATTTAAAACGCAAAGATGAAACAAGCTTATATCTTGGTTATGTTTGCATTCACATTAAATGTTCTGAATGCACAAAATACAAAAGAAGTCAATCTAAATCAAGTAACCGTTAATGCTTCCCGAATCGTGAATAAAGCTGACGGAATGATTTTTATACCAACAAATTCACAACGAAAAGCTGCGACTAATGGATATAGTATGCTTGGAAAACTAGGACTTCCATATATAAGAATAGACGAGGCAAGACATTCGATAACAGCCTTAGGCAATCAGGGTGATGTGCAAATACGCATAAACAATGTGATTGCAACTAAAGAAGACATGCTAGCTATTAATTCTGAGAGTATAAAGCGCATTGATTTTATTGATAAACCAGGAGTTAGATATGGAGAAGGACTTGCATACGTCATCAACATTATAACCCAACGTGACAACTTTGGCTACACTGTTGGTACGGATATGACGCAAACATTGACTGCAAGAAATGGTAATTATAGCGGTTATGCAAAGATAAACCATAAAAATTCAGAACTAGGGTTGACATATAATTTATCTTATAATGATTTCAGTGGAAACATATATGATGAAAAAGCCCAATATAAGCTTAATGATGGTTCAAACTACATTATTTCGCGTAATGATATAGACTCACGCTCATGTAATATAGGGAATACGTTCGAACTAAAATATAACCTTGCTGATTCTGCTTCGTATGTATTTCAGACTTCATTGTCTACGAATTTTAACCATACACCAGGAGACTATAATAAAAGACTTATAACTGATAATGGCAATGCATACATATCTGAGACAAGAAACAATGAAAACTTAAAGTCACCAGTCGCTGATATCTATTTTTTTCATAAGCTTGGTGATCATCAAAACGTTACTGCAAATTTTGTTGGTACTGCTATTTCTACAAATGAGCACAACTACAACGACGAGGGTAGCTCCTATGAATATACCACTAAAGGAAGCACTTGGTCAATGATGTCTGAGGCAATATATGAAAACACATTAAATCCTGTCACGGTATCTGCAGGAATACGCAATAATATAAAATACACCAAAAACAAATATGATGGCAGTGTAGAGACTACAAACAGGATACACAACTATGGAACATATATTTTCGGAGAACTGAAAGGACATTGGAATAAACTGGGGTATGTGGTAGGATTTGGAATTTCAAATCAAAGATATGGTCAGGGGAAAGACAGTTACAACTATTGGCTGATGCGTCCAAAAGCTACAATGAATTATTCGCTAAACAAAAACTTGGTTATGAATTATAGCTTTGAGATTTATGAGCATATATCTAAAATAGCAATGATCAGCGATACAAAAATACGCGAGAATAGTAGAGAATGGACTGTTGGGAACTCAAATCTTCAACCAAACAGAGTTACTACGCATACACTAAGGCTGTCATATAGCAACAAAGGATTTAATAGCAATACAGATATAGAATATAGATTGAACTCAAATCCAAATTTAGCATACTATACTAGAACAGACGATGACCAATTTTTATACACACAGAAAAATCAGCATGCTATCAATATGCTTATTTTACAAAACTCAACAAGATATGACATAATACAAAATATTATTTCACTTTCTGCATACGCTGGAGTATATCGTTTTCTTAACTATGGAGAGAACTACACACATACGCTCACTTCTTATAATATGGGAGGACGTATACAAGTTTATTTGGGAGCTTTCACTATTACTGCAAATGCAGATAACGGTTGGAAGTTTATGGAAGGGGAAACATGGAACAAAGATGCTTATACGACAGATATCACATGTTCATATCATATTGGTAACTGTGACTTTTCAATATACTTGCAACACCCATTTCAAAATAATCCAAAGATAAATCATGCAGAACTTGTTGATCAATACATCAAGAAGTCATTGATAATGCATAGCAGTGACAACGGAAATATGGTTACCATAAACTTTGCTTGGAAACTAAGTCATGGTAAAAGATTCCAAGACATACAAAGAAAAATGAAAAACAAAGATATTCAAACAGGTATTTTATAACAAAAGATGAAAAAGATACTTTTTGCTCTTATAATATTTATCACCGCTTGTTTTGTGATAAACACACCGAGGAAAGACCAAAGAAACTTCAAGGATATATTTCGGGAAGAAATGAATTATGTTGAATTTAAGACATATACTGATCTTGATATGGGATGCCGTTTTCAATATCCATCTTTCTTTAGCAAGGAAAACAGTGATGATGAAACTTGCAACGCACGGTTTTCATATCATGCCAACGATATAAATATGGTGTTGGAATTTAAAGCCACATACCTAAAATCTTCGTGCAATGTTTATAAAGAAACTATATCTTCAGGAGAAATGAAGAGCTACTCCGGTTACTACTATCATTCACATTGCATTATTTATAAGCATTGTCGGTATTTGCTTTCATTCTACTATCCACAAAATTACAAGTATGCAGTTTTGCGCATAATTCGTCATGTAAATAAGTGGAAACCTTATAAACATCGTCAGAATCTCTTTTCTTAAGAATAGAAATTGAATGTAAAAAATGATTTATATCTGTTTTGGCGAATTTATATTTACTTCTGTTCCATGGGTGGTCAAACTTTAAATGTTAAAAGTATATTCTAAATA
>JAGPJJ010000021.1:13368-17625 GCA_018054505.1 Prevotella sp. | reverse complement strand
CATCATCAAGAATACGTTCAGCATCGTTAAACAATTTATGTTTAATATTTGGAATAGGAATAGACTGTCCGTGATGTGTATATACATCAAGTCCAAACTTTACACCAAGGCAAAGCGCTATCACAACAGCGGCCATGGCTAGAAGATTCTTCCATAGATACCAGCTTTTAAACTTCTTTACGAATTCTGATGACTCCATTTATATACATTATTTAATTGCAAAGATAGTGCAAGTTAATAGAAGAACAAAATAAATAACGAAATTTTTATTATTTATTCCGAGACTCAGACTACCTTCTAACATGGTGGAATATGGAATGAGATAAACAAGACTATAAAACTTAATTTTTATAACGCAAAAAGCAGCAAGGAAATTACTTTCTTTGCTGCTTTTTATCGCGCTCTGCGACCAACAACGGATTACTTACCGTGGTTCTCGTCAGATACTGTTAATTTCTTACGACCACGAGCACGGCGAGATGCCAATACACGACGACCATTCTTTGTTGCCATTCTCTCGCGGAAACCGTGCTTGTTTACACGACGGCGGTTGTGAGGCTGAAATGTTCTTTTCATTTTTTTACTTATTTATTTTGTTATTTTATTGCTTGTAAATGATGTCGGAGCTGTCCGCACATGCAATTCCTCCATTCCTGACTGATCAAGTTAAACGCGGCAAAGCTATATTTCAATACCCCATAAAGCCAACATTAAACCTTTTGGGTTGCAAAATTACTCATAATTTTCGAAATACCAAAGAATTAATAGTTTTTTAAGTTGCAAATTGATGTTTTTTTATAAAAATATAGTAACTTTGCAGTCGAAATTCAGTTATAGACACTGCTTCAAACGTTTTTAGATAATTATAAACATTCAAAAATACAATAATGATTAATTCACAAGAAATTAAGATCGGTACATGTATTCGCATGGACGGTAAGATTTGGACTTGTATTGACTTTCAGCACAGAAAGCCAGGAAAAGGTAATACTGTAATGATCACCAAGCTAAAGAACGTTGCTGATGGTCGCGTACTGGAGCGTACTTTCCAGGTTGGTTTCAAACTTGAGGATGTTCGCGTTGAACGTCGCCCTTATCAGTATCTTTACGAAGACACTACCGGAATGATTCTTATGAACCAAGAAACTTTCGAGCAGATTCCTGTAGCAAAGCAGCAGATTACAGGTGTTGACTTCATGAAAGAAAGCGATATTGTTGAAGTTGTTACTGATACATCAGACGGTACTATCCTACTTGCAGAAATGCCAGTAAAGACAAATCTTCGCGTTACTCACAGCGAACCTGGAATTAAGGGTGATACAGCAACAAACGCAACAAAGCCTGCAACTCTTGAAACAGGTGTTGAAGTTCGTGTACCTCTTTTCATCAATGAAGGTGACCTTATTCAGGTTGACACACGTGACGGAAGTTACTTGAGCCGTGTGAAAGAATAATTAAACATTAAATACCTAAAAGGTGAAAAAGTAAAAATATGGGGGTAAGCATACTGCCATAAAAGGTTTACTTTTTTACCTTTTTGCTTTTATGCACCTTGGTTACTCTATATAAATTATGAAATACTCAATTATAGTACCTGTTTTTAATCGTCCTAACGAAGTTGACGAACTACTTACAAGCCTTACAATACAGACTTTTACAA
Source organism: Prevotella sp. (assembly GCA_018054505.1). GTDB lineage: Bacteria > Bacteroidota > Bacteroidia > Bacteroidales > Bacteroidaceae > Prevotella. The sequence continues at coordinate 15,965 of JAGPJJ010000021.1, read as the reverse complement.
ACTTTGAAGTTGTTATTGTTGAAGACGGTTCAAAGACTACGTGCAAAGATGTATGTGATAAATATTCCAACAGTCTCGATTTAAAGTATTTCATAAAAGAAAACAGTGGTCCTGGACAAAGCAGGAACTATGGTGCAAAGAGAGCCAATGGCGATTATCTTATAATCCTTGACAGCGACGTTGTGCTGCCTAAGAATTACATGCAAGCCATTGATGATGAAATTAACAATAATCACGCTGATGCTTTCGGAGGTCCCGACCGTGCTCACGAATCATTTACCGACACTCAAAAGGCTATATCATACTCCATGACAAGCTTTTTCACGACAGGAGGAATACGTGGAGGAAAGAAAAAGCTGGATAAATTCTATCCTCGTTCATTTAACATGGGTATCAAGCGAGATGTTTATAGCAAGTTAAACGGATTTAGTGATATGCGCTTCGGTGAAGATATTGATTTCAGCATACGCATTTTCAAATCCGGCTATAACTGCAGACTATTTCCTGCTGCATGGGTATGGCACAAACGACGCACTGACTTTCATAAATTCTGGAAACAAGTATTTAACAGCGGTATAGCACGAATAAACCTTTATAAGAAATACCCAGAATCATTAAAACTTGTACATCTGTTGCCAATGGTATTCACGGTGGGAATGATGATTCTATTTTCATTATGCATTGCAGGAATAATCACAATGCTTACAACTACCGAAGAAAAATGGCAATCACTGGGTCATATAATGACTTTATGCGCATGTTTACCCATAATACTATATTGCTTACTGCTATTTGCTGACTCAACAAAAGTGAACAAAAGCATAAAGGTAGGGCTACTTAGTATCGTTGCTGCGTATGTTCAGTTAACGGGCTACGGATGTGGGTTTATTAGTTCCTGGTGGAAACGTTGCGTAAAAGGACAAGACGAATTCAGCGCATACAAAAAAACATTCTATAAATAAGCAAATGGAAAAATTATCTATTACCAATTGGGCACTTGAAGATCGCCCACGAGAAAAACTAGAAAGACTTGGTGCTGAATCACTCAGCAATGCTGAATTACTTGGTATTCTGATAGGAAGCGGAAATACAAATGAGAGTGCAGTAGACCTAATGAAACGAGTTTTAAACGACTGCAACAACAATCTTAACACATTAGGAAAACTAAGTATTCAACAACTTGAAGAGTATAACGGATTAGGTCCAGCTAAGGCCATAACAATACTATCTGCATGCGAACTTGGAAAAAGAAGATCAGTTGAAAAGGCAGAAGAACGTGAAAACATCAGTTCTGCATCAGCAATATATGACGCTATGCACCCAAGAATGCAGGATTTGGATGTAGAAGAAGCATGGGCATTAATGCTTAACCAAAACTATAAACTGATAAAAATTATGCGTATCAGTCATGGTGGCATCAGCGAAACAGCTGTTGACATCAGAATTATATTGAAAGAAGCCCTGTTATGTAATGCCACCGTAATGGCGCTTTGCCACAATCACCCAAGTAACAATCCTTTTCCGAGCGGTCCTGATGACCAACTGACGAAACGAGTAAAAAATGCGTGCGAATTGATGCGTATCTACTTTCTTGATCATGTGATTGTCACTGACGGAAAGTATTATTCCTATCGCGAAAGCGGTAAACTATAAAAAATAAGACCGTGTTTTAAAACTCGGTCTCACCTTCTACATATTGCTCCATAAACATGTGTTCACCATCAAATACGGCGTAAGTAAATTGCCATATCCAGTCACCTAGAATAAGCATTCTAACTTTTTTACTTAATGTCAGATCCAATTCAATATGGCGATGACCATAGATAAAATAATCTATATCATTATGTGTAGCCATATATCCATTGGTGAACTTTACAAGATACTCTTTATCTTCACCCATGAAAGGGACTTCTTTGCCATCTAGGCGCTTCATGCGACTATGTTTTGCCCAAGTTAATCCCAAAGCCATTCCCCAACGAGGATGAAAAAAATTAAGTAATTTCTGACACGAACGATTATGAAAGACCTTTCTCAACAACTTGAATTTATTGTCAGGGTCGCCAAGTCCATCTCCATGAGCTAAGAAAAACACCTTACCATATATCTCTGTTGTTATAGGCTTTTTGTGAACAATCAATCCACACTCTTCCTCAAGATATCCATAAGTCCAAAGATCATGATTGCCTGCAAAGAAATGAACTTCTACTCCACTGTCAGTAAGTTCACTCAATTTACCTAAGAAACGTGTATATCCCTTTGGCACAACATAACGGTATTCGTCCCAAAAGTCAAACATATCTCCTAGCAGATATATAGCAGAAGCTTTATCCTTTATGCTGTCAAGAAAGCGAACAAGACGCCGTTCCTGCATACGCGGATGCTCTATTGCCAATGATCCGAGGTGAGCATCTGAGAGGAAGTAAACATTCTTTCTCATAATCACTTAATATTAGTTTCTAATATCATTCAAAGCCCAATTCCACGCGAGCTTCTTCTGTCATCATACTCTGATCCCAAGCAGGCTCAAAAACAAGATTGATATTTGCAGATTTAACACTATCCACACTTTCGACCTTTGTTCTAACATCTTCAAGAAT
>JAGPJJ010000021.1:0-13268 GCA_018054505.1 Prevotella sp. | reverse complement strand
GCAATAACAGACGTTGACGGAAAGACTTCTTTCAAGAATGTTCCACAAGGGAAATATACTCTTGAAGTATCATATGTTGGTTATGAGAAATACCAAACGATAATTGACGTAAAGTCAAATCTAAATCTTAACATCCAGATGACTCCTACTTCTCTCGCATTAAAAGAAGTAGTCGTAACTGCACGTCAAAAATCATCGGGCGCATCTACAACAAGTCTTATCGGACGCCAAGCGATAGATCATTTGCAGGCTACATCGCTCGCAGATATCATGCAACTTCTTCCAGAAAGTAAGATGGGGAATACGGACTTGACCCAACAAAGCAATCTACAACTTCGCACATTATCAAACAATAATACGAGTGCTTTCGGTTCAAGTATCATCGTTGATGGTGTTCCTATGTCAAATAATGCTACTATGACACAAGGTGGATTCTCTAGTACTGCTTTTACAGGAACAGACCTTCGCCAGATCAGTGCTGATAATATAGATAATGTTGAGATTGTCAGAGGTATTCCTTCTGCTGAATACGGCGACCTGACCAGTGGACTAGTTATCGTACATTCCAAAACAGGTGTAACGCCATGGCAGTTTAAAGGAAAGATTAATCCAGAAATGCAGAACTATTCATTAGGTAAAGGTTTTAGTCTTGACAAAGCAGGAATTCTAAACTTTGACTTTGATTACGCTAAGGCATGGAGCGATCCACGTCAGAAGACACGTAGCTATGGACGTTATTCTCTAAACATAGGTTATGCTTATGACATTAGTAAAAAATGGCACACAGATACGAAGCTTCACCTCATGTACACAAAAGATTGGAACGGTAAAGATCCAGATGCAATTGCTGATGGTACATCAAACTCCAGCAAAAACTACACGTTCGGACTTTCTCACAACGGTCGCTTATCGCTAAACAAACTTTTCATGCGCACATTATCATACACACTAGGCGTAAGCTTGACAAAAAATGATAATAGTAACACCAGTTATGTAACAAGCGGTTCGGGGCTTTTGCCGATTATAACAGCAAAGGAAACTGGATATTACAATGTTCCTTGGATGACTAAGAGTTATTTAGCTACTGGTATAACAGAAAGCAGACCTGGAAATATATTTGCAAAGATAAACGACTCGTTTTATTTCACGGCTGGCAAAACTAGGCAAAGCTTTAAAGTTGGTGCAGACTATAGTATTAACTGGAATAGCGGCAGAGGATATTATAACGAAAACGATTCATTGCCTTACAAACCAAACAGCAATGGACGTCCAAGAGCATTCTCTTCAATACCGGCTCTACACCAAATAGCAGCTTATGCAGAAGACAACTTCACTTGGAACATAAACAAGATTAATCATTTTCGTGCAAATGTGGGATTACGATTCACATCACAGCAGCCATTCTCTAATGTATCAACAACTTCTTTATCACCACGTGTTAATTTGTTGTTCACTGCAACACGATGGTTGGATATTCGTGGAGGTATCGGATTAAATAGTAAGACTCCAGGATTGGATTATCTTTATCCAGACAAGAAATATGATGACCGCGTTGCTGCAAACTACATGCCACAGAATGATCCTGCAGCTCAACTATTGGCATACCACACACAAGTATATAATGTAGAATATAGCAAGGGATTGAAAAATGCGACAACAACAAAGGTAGAGTTGGGACTTGACCTAAAGCTTCCTGGCAACCGAAAGTTAAGTTTTCTTGCTTACAGAGACAGAACTCCAAACGGATTTGGTTCTGCTACAGAATATTTTACTTACGCAAGTAATGTATATACAGCCCAAAGCGGACTGATTATCACTCCTGGTGCTGCAACAACAATCAATTATGATTTGCCTGCACGACAAGATTTGATATTTATGACGACCGGACGCGTAGGCAATACGAACACTACAGTAAACAAAGGAATGGAATTTGATTTTGAATTAGGTGAGATTAAACCTATCAACACATCAATATTCTTTAGTGGTGCATATTCGGAAACAAAATCATGGTCAACTGACATGAATTCCAGAAGTGTAGCTGTTGTGAACCTTCCTACAAGTTATTCATCATATAACACAACTCCATTCAAAGTAGTTTATCCATCTGGTCTTGACTATAACATGTATCGCAGATTTATCAACACATTACGTCTGGTAACCAACATTCCTAGTCTACGAATGGTCGCATCTTTCACAGCACAAGCAATATGGTATGACTACAACAGAAGTTATATTGCGAATACAACTCCTATCGGATATATCACACCAGACCTTGCCTATCACGATATCACAAATGATATGCAAAGCGGTTATCTTGACATGACTGGCAAATACTATTCTTCTTTGCCAAGTAATACTAACTGCGTAAAAATAAGTGATATGAACATAAAGGCTAGCGACGCGATTCCTACCAAGAATCCTATCACTTGGAACCTTTCAGGAAGACTAACTAAAGAATTGGGAAATATTGGCGGTTTATCATTATATGTTAACAACATGATGTATTATGAGCCGTATCTGAAATCAAGCACTACAACAACTTTATCACAGCGCAACACCAATACTTTCAGTTATGGCGTGGAGCTTTATTTCAATTTATAATTATAAAGTAAGACTGACATGAACAAAATATACAATTACTCTAACAGCCATTTATTCATTCTGTCGAAAGGCAGTATATGGCTATATATGCTTATGTTTGTTTCCATACAATTACTCTCAGGATGTGTGGACTATAATGACGAAGCAAAAGCTATTTCAACTACCATTCAAATCAATGCTCCTGTTGAGTTTACATCTGGAGGAAATTTGTCAGGTAGAACAGTAACGCTGACTTCAAACTCAGGCAACACTTTAACTGCCAAAACTGACGATAAAGGTATGGCTGAGTTCCATCAAATTATCCCAGACGTTTATACAATATCTACATCATGGGATATAGATCAAGCTGAATACACAGTAGCGACAGGTAAAGCTGCAAGTGAAGGTTATTTCGCAACTATATCAGGAAATTCAAACAATCAACTGATTAAGTCTGACAACAAGATAAGCCTAAATACTAATCTTGTAGCAGGTGCATCACTGTTGATAAGCAAGATGTACTATGCTGGTTCTAAAGATAATAACAACAAGAATTATGGAGCTGGTTTGTTTTTGGAAATCTACAATCAGACAAATAGTGATATTGACGTATCAGGATTATATATTGGTCTTATAGAAACTAATTCTACGCCAGCCTACACACTCGACAATTTAAAAGATGTTTACAAAGATACTGTAGTATTATGCAAACAGATTTTTCGCATACCTATAACTTCATCTCACATGATTGCTCCTGGTGGTACGATAATATTAACAAACAGTGCTATAGACCACACTATTAACGGAGCACATGAATTTAATCTTCTGAATGCTGATTACGAAGCTAAAGATGTTACAGGTAAGACAGTAAACAATTCTGCAACACCAGCTTTGGATCTAATCTTTAGCAATCTCACCAACTTTTCAAAAATGAATTTATTAAATAGTGGACCTAATGGCATTATAATCTTTCGCACAAAAGAAAATGTAGCTGATTTCAAAACGACGTATCCTTACGGTAAAACAAAGGGAAACCTATATAGTCTTGTCCCAAAGAAATATGTCATTGACGGAGTTGACATTCTAAAGTATAGTGCTACAGGTGTCGACCTTGCCACAAAGCATATGTCAGAAGATATAGACGGAGGATACACTAACATTAATGCTATAAGCGGATACAACGGAGAGGTGATTTACAGAAAGACATCTACACGCCGCGGAACAAACGGACATAAGATTCTTCAAGACAGTAACAACTCTATTAATGATTTCCAAACATCCACAACTATCAACATTCGCGAATATGATGAATAAGTATATTTTATTAATAATATCATTGGCTATCACTCCAGCCTTTGCACAAGACAGCCTTATGAACCGTGGCAAATATATCTATCTTGACACTAAAACTCTTTGGCATAATACATACAATGCCGCAGGACTAGGTCTAGATATGGTTGCAAATCACGGAATAGCCAACTTTGATTATTCATATAATGGTGGAGACTATCACCGTGTTCAGGAAGGTACGTCAACACATAATCTACAATTCTTTACAGAAAGATTTCAACAAATTTCAAAGACTCTTTACGGTTATGGAAAATTTGATTTCAACAATGGAAGAACCAAAGATCGTGCTTGGGCTGACGTAATGCGTCCATACAACAGCGATCCATATTTCAGCGGTTCGTCTGTATTTGGAAATTATGATTTTCAAAATATTGGCCTCACTGCTGCCATTGGTACAACAAAGATTGGCAGATGGAACTTTGGTGGACGCCTAGATTATAATCTCGGTGATTTAAGCCGCCTACGTGATCCAAGATCACGAGCAGAGCTGCTTGATTATAAATTCACTCCTTCTGCAATATATAGTTTCGGAAATAGTAGCATCGGACTTGCCGCATGGTATAATCGACGCAAAGAAAAAATACAGAATGTAACTACTGTACAGACTGACCCTACCCTGAAGTATTATTTGATGAGCGGACTTGAAAATGCAAATGGAACTATTGGTGGTTATGGAAGTTTTAGTCGCGAATGGGTGAACCATAACTTTGGAACAGAAATATCTTATGGCTATAATGGATATGGATTTAATTCACTAAACACCATAAGCATCCAACGCGGAAGCGAAAGCGTTCTTGGTACATATAAATATAGTCCTGGACATTACTATAATTATATTTATGGATTACAGTCACAAAATAGAATGATCTGTGGAAAGTTCATTAATCAGTTTGACTTTAAAGTAAGTTATGAAGAAGGATTTGCTGATGAATATCGACAAAAACTGATCATCAATACTGACTCTGCAACTGGTTTTAATTCATATAGATATGAGACTCAGATTAAATTTAATAAGCGTTATCAAGTAAAAGTGTTTGATTTTGACGCACATTACAGACTTAGTTTCACAGAAGGAAATGCGGTGTTTGCATATACTGGATTAAAAATCAACTATAATACTGCAAGTAATAAGTATCTGCTTAACACATCTGAATTGAAATACGGACGTTTAAACATCGCACTTGAAGATGGTATGAACTTCTGTAATACAGGATTTGGATACGCATTCAGCGCAGGATACAGTTTCTCTACCCGCAACACGATCAATCTGGCCAACAGCAATAATGAATATGCACAAGGCGTATTGCTTTCTGATATGAAATACTATGCAGTAGACTATGGTTTTGTACACGGAGAATTGAGTTACGAGCATCCTATAAAGATAAAGGGTACTACTTCTAATTGGTTTGCTAAGGTATATGGAGACTATCTGAAAACCAAGAAATACGAAAATTCCGCATACAACAAATATACACTCGGTGTCAGCGTAGGAATAATTTACTAGATGCAACTATTAAGCATTTAGCAAAACATAAAAAAGTCATACATGATAAGGAATCTTCCTTTCAATGTATGACTTTTTTATTGATTATAGCAATTTGAATCTTAATGATTCATAACCTCAATTATTTCATCTTCTGTTGCTAGACTCTGGTCTCCAATAATCGTATTCTTTATTGCAGAACCAGCGATGGCGAAATCAAGACAATGCTGATCATCATCCGACCATTTCATACGTGCATGTATGAAAGCTGCGACAAAAGCATCTCCACATCCCATAGGGTCAATGACAGGATTGATGTCGTAGATTCTAGTCTTATATAGTTTACCTTCTGAATAAAGAACTCCAGTTAGCGTGTGATGGCTAGAAGCAATCTGATTACGCAAAGCTATCAACATGCGTTTGCATCGTGGAAATTGTTTCTGTAATTCCTTAAAATAAGCAATATAAGCCTCATCATCAATCTTGTATGAAGAGTCTATTGCTTCAAAAGGTATATGCTTCAAAGAACTTCCAACCTCCCATTCATTCTGATCACCGAATATAAATGAACTATATTCCATCAGTTTATGAAGAGTTGCCTTTGCATTTGCTCCAGGATACTGCCAAAGGTTTTTTCGATAGTTGATGTCGCATGTAATTTCTACGCCCATCTTTTCAGCTAATTCCAATGCGTCAAAAGTAGTATTCAATGCATCTTTACTCATTGCGCATGTAATACCTGAACAATGAAATATCTTAGCATCATTAAATATCGGTTCCCAGTCAATATCGCCATGTTTCAGACTATAGAAAGAACTATTGTTGCGATCATAAACAACAAGAGAATTGCGCATAGAAGCCGCCGACTCAAAATAATATGTACCAAGGCGATCACCACCTTTTATTATATGACGTGTATCAAGACCAAACTCACGAAGATGCATCAAAGCCGCATTACCAATAGAACTATTAGGAACTCGGGTAACAAATTCTACATTATCTCCTAATACCGATAATGAGACTGCTACATTAGCTTCAGAGCCTCCAAAATCACCATTAAACTGCCTTCCTTGAGAAAGGCGGGAATTATTTTCCTTTGACAAACGCAAAAGAATTTCTCCGAAAGTAACAATCTTCTTATCCATCATATAATTATAAAAAAGCCCACTCCATAATGGAGAGGGCTTATTGTCGTATATCTTTAAATTACTTGCCTGCCTTCTCTACAAGTTCTTTTGTATCGCGAGCGATAACAATTTCCTCGTCAGTTGGCACAACAACTACTTTAACCTTACTATCAGGTGTTGAGATGATAGCCTCATCACCGCGAATCTTAGCATTCTTCTCAACATCGATCTTAACGCCAAGATATTCAAGATTAGCACAAGCCTCTTCACGAGTTCCTGTCTGGTTTTCACCAACACCGGCTGTCCATACAATAGCGTCAACACCACCAAGAGCGGCTGCATAAGCGCCAATATACTTCTTAATACGATAGTTGTACATCTTGAGTGCAAGCTGTGCACGATCGTTACCTTCAGCGGCAGCGTTTTCTATATCACGCATATCACTTGATATACCTGTAATACCCAGAACACCACTCTCCTTATTTAGATAGTTTGACATCTCCAATGGAGTCAATTTCAACTTATCCATGATATAAGTAACTGCAGATGCATCAATATCACCGCAACGGGTACCCATCATCAAACCAGCAAGTGGAGTAAGTCCCATTGATGTGTCAATAACTTTACCATTAAGTACAGCAGCAACACTTGCTCCGTTACCAATATGACAAGTAATAATCTTTGAATTGTTTATATCAAGGCCTAAAATCTCACAAACGCGCTTTGAGACATAGCGATGGCTAGTTCCATGGAAACCATAACGGCGTATGTGATATTTCTGATAAAGTTCATAAGGTACTGCATATAGATATGCATAATCTGGCATAGTGCTATGGAAAGCATTGTCAAACACGCAAACCTGAGGAGTTGTAGGCATCAATGAGTCTACAGCACGAAGACCTTTCAAGTGACCAGCATTATGAACTGGTGCAAGATCGCAAAGTTCTTCAATTCCCTCTTCTACGCTCTTATCTACGATGATACTCTGATTAAATTTATCACCACCCTGTACGATACGATGACCTACAGCATCAATTTCATCAAGGCTCTTTATTGAACCAATTTCAGTATCAAGTAAGCATTTGAAAACCAAGCTTACACCTTCCTTATGTGTAGGAAGATCTGCCATTATCTGTTTTTTCTCCCCATTAGGAAGCTTTACCTTAATGAATGCGTTATCAAGACCAATACGCTCAACACCGCCTTGTGCCAATACAGACTCATCGTCCATATTATACAACTTATATTTAATTGAAGAACTTCCGCAGTTAAGAACTAAGACTTTCATATATTATATTTTAATGGTTTTTATTTCTTTGCATCCTGAGCCTGACAAGCTGTAATGGCTACCATATAATAGATGTCATCAACAGTACATCCGCGACTAAGATCATTTACTGGACGTGCAATACCCTGAAGAACAGGACCAATTGCAACAGCATCACCTAAACGCTGTACAAGCTTATAACCGATATTTCCAACCTCAAGGTTTGGAACGATAAGAACATTTGCTTTTCCGGCAATATCACTTTGTGGAGCCTTTTTCTCAGCAACAGATGGAACAAGAGCAGCATCAGCCTGCAACTCACCATCAATTTTCAAATCAGGATCCATCTCATGTGCTAGTTTTGTTGCCTCTACAACCTTGTCTACAACTTCATGCTTTGCACTGCCTTTTGTTGAGAAGCTCAACATTGCAACACGAGGTTCAGCAAATCCAGCGATAGTCTTTGCTGTTTGTGCTGTACATACAGCAATTTCAGCAAGCTGCTTAGCATCAGGAACAGGGGTAACAGCAACGTCACCAAATACAAGAACACCATTCTCACCAAATTCTTTCTGCTTAGAGAACAATAGTAAGCCACCGCTTACACATGTAACACCAGGTGCACATTTGATAATTTGAAGTGCAGGACGAAGCGTATCACCCGTAGTGCTCAAAGCACCGCTAATCTGACCGTCTGCGCCTTCTGTCTTTATAATCATACAACCAAGATACAAATTATTCTTTGTAACCAGCTCACGAGCTTGCTCGATTGTCATACCTTTTTTCTTACGAAGTTCTGCGAGTTTTTCAGCATATTCTTCACTTTTAGGGTTGTTCATTGGGTCAATGATTGTAGCCTTGTCAATGCTTCCAAGTCCCCACTCTTTTGCGAGTTTTTTAATATTGTCAGGGTTACCAATCAAAATGACATTTGCCATATCGTCAGCCAAAACTTTATCGGCTGCCCTTAAAGTGCGCTCCTCCTCAGCTTCTGGGAGCACGATGCGCTGCTTGTCAGCTTTAGCGCGCGCAACTATTTGCTGTAATAAGTCCATAGTTTGTTAATATGTATATATTATAAAAAATCGAAATAAAATATTTAAATTGCTATTTACAGTTTGCAAAATTAGCAAAATTAATTGAAACAGGAGATTGACTAAGGATAAAAAAATATAAAAATCAATCTATTTCATTAGTTAGAATGCTCTCCAGCTCCTCAGCCGACAATCTTAAACGGAACTGCCCCTTAACAGCAACACTAATTCTACCTGTTTCCTCGCTCACAGCAATTGCAATTGCATCGCTTTCCTGACTTATTCCCATCGCTGCACGATGGCGCAATCCCAATTCTTTAGGAATATCTCTATTGTGACTTACGGGCAAGATACATCCTGCTGCTACAATCCTTTTATGAGCTATGATCATAGCACCGTCATGCAATGGTGAGTTTTTAAAGAAGATATTTTCTATGAGTCTTTGATTGATATTAGCATCTATCACATCGCCGGTATCAATAATATCGTCGAGCGGTGCACCTCGCTCTATAACAATCAATGCACCTGTTTTTCCTTTAGACATGGTCATACAAGCCATGACTATTGGCATTATAGTAGCTCTGGTAGCCTCAATATCCTTATCGTTTTTATTTGAAGAAAACAAACGGGCAAATCGTCTTATTCGTTGATGCGCACCGAGTGTATAAAGGAATTTACGTATTTCTTCTTGAAAAAGGATGATCATTGCAATAACACCAACACTAACAAGCTTGTCAAGTATAGATCCTAGCAAGCGCATTTCAAGCACCTGACTAACAAAAAGCCACACAATAACAAACACCATTACACCAATAAAGATATTCAACGAACGACTTTCCTTCATCAATCGATAAAGGTAGTATAATATCAGTGCGACAAGAAATATGTCGATTATATCTTTTATTCCAAATTCAAAAAGCATCTATCAATATTATTATGTTAGCTTTGTGTTGAATCCCGCATTTTAGACACGATTTTGACCGTTTCTATTGCTTCTTTCACATCATGAACACGCAATATTCCGGTTCCCTTCTGCAAAGCTATAGTATTAAGAATCGTTGTACCGTTTAATGAAGTAGTAGGATCTCCGTCTAACAGTTTAAAAATCATGCTTTTTCTTGATATTCCAACAAGTATAGGGAGTTCAAATACCTGTAGTTTCTCCATTTCTGCATAAATAGCATAATTCTGATCTAACGTCTTTCCAAATCCAAAACCAGGATCAAGAATGATATCCTTCGCTCCACGGTCACGCAATTGTTGTATCTCGTCAGCAAAAGCTATAATCATATCGTGAAGATTTGATTTAACAGACATCAGTATATAAGGTATTTTCAATTCGCCAACAACATCAAACATACTGCCGGTTTCACTTATAGGCGTATTCACAATACCAGTTATTCCTCCTTCACTAACATCGTTAATAATATCCGCTCCCCACTCCATGATACATTTCCTGGCTACAAGCGGACGATATGTATCAACTGAAATTGGAATATCAGGATATTCATGCCTTACGATTCCAAGTGAATATCGCAATCTTTCTGTCTCTTCTTCCTCACTAACTTCCTTTGCACCAGGACGTGTAGAAAAAGCACCTATATCAATAATGTCACCGCCCTGCTCCACAATCTGAGTTGCTCTTTCCAGAATTTCACGCTCAGTTTGCTTTCTGCTTCCGACATAAAAACTGTCAGGAGTGCAGTTAAGAATTCCCATTACTTTGGGAGTCGAAAGGTCCATCAACCTTCCATGAACATTAATTGTATAGTCTATATGTTTCATACCATGCAAAGTTATCATATTTTTGACTATTATCCAAATTAAAATTCCAATATTAGCAATAAATAATTGACAGTTTATTTGTCTTAAAAGAAAAAAATGTAACTTTGCAATCATAAAAGAAACATATACAACATGGATATAAAAGAATTGTACAATATCTACCAGCAGCATCCTTGTATTACTACTGATAGCAGAAACTGTCCTAAAGATAGTATTTTCATTGCATTGAAAGGTGAGTCATTCGATGGTAACAAGTTTGCCAAGGCGGCTCTGGAGAAGGGATGTTCTTATGCTATCATTGATGAAAAAGAATATGCTGTAGATGGAAATGACAATATCATTCTCGTTGATGATTGCCTCACCACATTTAAGGAAATTGCTAGAGAACACAGAAGACATTTTGATATTCCTGTTATTGGCATTACCGGTACTAATGGAAAAACGACAACCAAAGAACTTGTTTCAGCTGTTTTAGCTAAAAAATTTAATGTGATGCACACCGAGGGCAACTTTAATAATGATGTCGGTGTACCAAAGACTTTACTTCGCCTTGACAGCAAACATGATATTGCTGTTGTAGAAATGGGAGCAAGCCATCCTGGAGATATAAAGAAACTTGTTGAATATGTAGAACCTACATGCGGAATGATTACCAATGTTGGTCGTGCACATTTGCTTGGCTTTGGAAGTTTTGAAGGCGTTAAGAAAACTAAGGGAGAACTATATGATTTCTTAAAAGAACATGATTGTCTATTGTTCCTGAATGAAAGTAACGATGACTTAGTGGAAATGGCACAACAAAGAGAGTTTAACCGTATCGTAAGTTATGGTCAGACCGACGATGCAAATATTAATGGCGAGGTTATCAGTTGTGCACCATTTCTTAAATTTTGTTGGACAGATCTTTCTTCTACAGATACTAAGGCAAAGACCTACGAAGTGCAAACACATCTTATTGGAGCTTATAACATTGATAACATGCTGGCTGCTATAACAATAGGTTTACATTTCGGTGTAGAAGCTGAGAAGATAAACAGTGCTTTAGAAGAATATACACCAGATAATAACAGAAGTCAACTTGATGTTACAAAATACAACAAACTGATTGTTGATGCTTACAATGCCAACCCTTCAAGCATGGCTGCAGCTATTGACAACTTCAAAGTTATGGATGTTGACAAAAAGATGGCAATCTTAGGCGATATGCGCGAACTTGGAGATGTTTCTATGGTAGAACATCAAAAAATTGTTGATAAGCTGAAAGAATATGGTCTGAATGAAATCTGGCTTGTTGGTGATGAATTTGGAAAAACTGAAACAGACTTCCGTAAGTTCAAAGATGTTGAAGAAGTTAAAGCTGAGATTGCTAGGAAACGCCCTGAGGGTTATTACATACTCATAAAAGGGTCCAACGGAATTAAATTATTCCAGATTCCAGAGCTACTATAATAATAAATTAAACTAAATATGAGACTTACTATTTTAACCACTTTGTTAATGCTATCAAGCATAGCATTAAATGCTCATGAAAAAAAGTTTGAGCATAACATTTATGTATCTGGTGGACTTCTTATAGACAAGACCTCTGGAGATACAGAGAAAGGTATGTCTATAAAAGTTGGCTATGGATTAAACTACTATTTTTCAGACAAGTTATCCATCATGCCAGGTGTTGCTTTACGTCAAGTCGTTGTTCAACCTTTCACCTCAAGCGAAGGAGGGGATGATGACGTTTTTACATTCCTTGACGTTCCTATTATCATGCAATATCACTTTCTTGAAGGAAATAATGCTTGGGTATTTGGACTAGGACCTGTATTGTCTTTCTGTGTTAATAACGACCAATACTATTATGATGCAAGACCTTATGACTCAGCCTTTCCTTCTACAGACAAAATAAAAAATTTCAATGTGGGAATACAACCTAGTATCATGTATCAGACAGGTAAGTTCCGCATTGGAGTTGAAGGAAATACAGGATTGCTTAATATAGCCAAGCAACGCCCATATAGTTCAGACACCAAACACATCCATGATATTGTAGCATCTATCTATTATCATTTCTAAATATTTAGTTACTCTTTATCAGTAGATTCTATAATTACGACTAGTTTGGTCGTAGACTTTTAATAAATTGAAAAAGTTTCTTCGTCAATTTAGGGGGGTGATATTCTCAAGGAATAGAATTGGTCTACCAGAAAAAGTTTTTCCAATGCCACTAATGTCATAATGTCACTAGCCCTTTGTTTATAAGGGTTTGGCGAGTGACATTAAGTGACATTATCGGGCTAAAAGTGACATTAAATTGGAAATCACACCTATTTTTGGCGAATTTTCACCAATTATGCTATTTACACCATACGTATTTTTTATGCTGATTGAGTTTTATCAAACATAAGGATTGACAATCTAAACAGCATGAATAATTAAAATAAGCTACTACATACAAATAACAAATGTGATAGAATCTATTTGAAAGTATGAAAATAGATTTTGAAGCTGAATGCACAAACATTTACCTAAAATTCAACACCTTTTAAGTAACAAGATTACATCAGCACATGTGAAATCAAATTACATCGGTATGTGTGTAATTAGATTACATCAGCATGTGTGTAACCCGATTACACAACGTATGTAAC
>JAGPJJ010000139.1 GCA_018054505.1 Prevotella sp. | reverse complement strand
ACCATAATTCAGATTAATGCATGATAATAGGTTGATATTTCTAAATAGTTTACAAAAACGTGGAAGATAGTGGAGGATAGTGGAGGTTATCCTCCACCACTAAACATCTATATATCAGACGTTTATAGTGTGAGTGGAGGATATTTTGCTAAATTAAACCTTTTTTGTTTTTATAATAATCATTTAATACGCTCTATAATCATTTCGGCAACCTTCTTGCCAGACATGAGCATACCACCAAAGATAGGACCCATACGAGGTGTACCAGAAACCGCTGATGCGGCCATTCCGCAAACGTATAGTCCTGGATATATTTCTTTTGTGCCATTCACTACTTCTTCTTCACCAGCAATGACATCAAGTGAACGTTCACCAATTACAGCTCCAGTTTCAGTATCTAGTCTGATACCATTCTTTCTAGCTACAGTTTTACAAATTTCGCTGTCGTGTCCAGTACCGTCGATTACACATTTTGCCATAATATTCAATGGATCTACATGAAGTCCTTCACGAAGCACAGGAGTCCAGTTTACAACAACTCCGCTGACAACATTATCTTTAAAAACAACATCTTCAACAGAATAGCAGTTGAAAATAGTTGCACCTGCATGTACTGCATGATAAAGCAATGAAGAAGTGCTCTCAACAGAATCTATTGTAAAGAGGTTATCATCGAAAGGAGTTGAATTTATATCAAAGTCTTTGATAATATCCATAGCCTCTTTTTGTATTACAACCTGATTAAACATCATTGCACCGCCCCACATGCCGCCACCAGGTGACAACTTACGATCAAAAAGTGCAACTTTTAATCCCGCTTTAGCCATATAATAAGCTGCAACAATACCAGAAGGACCACCGCCAACAATGGCAACGTCAAGGTCCAGATTACTTTGTAATTTTTCAAAATAGGTATTTATAATACCCTTAGAAACTTGTGTCTCAATCATTTTGTTTAATTTATTTAGTTAGACAATCTTGTTCATTTAGTGTGTGGCTTATACGCATTGCACAGAAGTTTGGTCCGCACATGGTACAGTATTTACCACCAACCTTATTAGATGTTTTGTAATATTCCAATGCTTTTTCAGGGTCAAGAGAAAGATTAAACTGATCTTTCCATCTGAATTCATATCTTGCTTTACTCAAAGCATTGTCACGTATAGCTGCACCCGGATGTCCTTTTGCCAAGTCAGCAGCATGTGCAGCAATTTTGTATGTAACAACTCCTGTACGAACATCATCTTTGTCTGGCAGAGCTAAATGTTCTTTAGGCGTCACATAACATAGCATTGCTGTTCCTAGCCATCCTATCTGGGCTGCACCAATAGCACTTGTTATGTGATCATATCCCGGAGCAATATCTGTAACTAAAGGACCGAGAGTATAGAAAGGTGCATTATGACATTTTTCAATTTGTCTTTCCATATTTTCCTTGATTTTATTCATCGGAACATGACCTGGGCCTTCTATGAAAGCTTGCACATTTTTATTCCATGCTCTTTCTATCAGTTCGCCCATTGTATCTAGTTCTGCGAATTGTGCTTTGTCATTTGCATCAAAAGTGCAACCTGGTCTAAGTCCGTCGCCCAATGATATTGCTACATCATATTTAGCACAAATATCACAGATGTCATCAAAATGAGCATATAGAAAACTCTCTTCATTGTGAGTGATACACCATTTTGATATGATGCTGCCTCCTCGACTTACTATACCTGTAAGTCTGTTATCAGCTAAATGTATATTTTTAAGTCTTATTCCGCAATGAATAGTGAAATAGTCTACACCTTGTTTACACTGTTCAATAAGAGTATCTCTGAATATTTCCCAAGTAAGGAGTTCTGCCTTTCCGTCTACTTTCTCAAATGCCTGATACATAGGAACAGTACCCACTGGTACAGGACAGTTTCTTAATATCCATTCTCTTGTTTCATGTATGTTGTCGCCGGTAGATAAATCCATAATGGTGTCACCTCCCCATTTGCAGCTCCAAACAGCCTTTTCCACTTCTTCATCAATTCCAGAAGAAGTGGCAGAATTACCAATATTCGTATTTATCTTCACAAGAAAGTTACGCCCAATAATCATTGGTTCTGATTCTGGATGATTGATATTAGCAGGAATAACAGCTCTTCCATTAGCTATTTCTTCACAAACAAACTGAGGAGTAATATGAGTTTTAATCCCTAAATCTTCACAGTTCATATTTTCACGTATAGCTACATATTCCATTTCAGGAGTTATAATACCACGTTTTGCGTAATACATCTGAGTGTTAATACTATCATTGCGTTTTTCAATCCATTCTTTTCGTAGTTTTGGCAATCCTTTTTTCAAGTCAATTTTGATGTCAGGGTCGCTATATGGTCCACTGGTATCATACACATAAACAGGAGGGTTGGGCGTTATAATACTTTTTCCCTCAATAATATCTACAGTTGGAGTAAGATTAATTTTTCTCATCGCAACCTTCAACTGAGGAAATATCTTTCCTTTGATATAAACTTTCTCAGAGTCTGGATACGAGAATTTAATATTGTTGTTCATTTTATTTATATGTATTAGTTTTGTTTATTATCTGTTTTATTTTTTCTACAGGATTATCAGCATTTATGACACATCCACTCAATGCAATTCCATTGATTCCGGTTTTTAATATAGGCAGTATGTCTTCATCAACAATACCACCTATAGCAACAATTGGAATATCAATATGTAGTTTATTCATATTGGATATTATATTGCTATATCCATTAAGTCCAATGATAGGAGAGAGTTTTTTCTTTGTAGTTGTAAATTTAAAAGGTCCACAACCAATATAGTCTGCACCTGATTGATAGATATTGATTATATCTTCTATTGTGTTGGCTGTACCACCGATGATATAATTACTTCCAAGAATATTTCTAGCTTCTTTTATTGATATGTCGTTTTTACCAAGATGTACTCCGTCAGCATTAATTGTTTTCACTAATTCCACATGATCATCAATAATGAATGTTGCACCAACACGATGACAAGCTGGTTCAATGATTTTAGCAACATTAATTATTTCTGATGTTTCAGCATCTTTCATTCGTAGCTGAATCCAACGACATCCCCCGCGTAAAGCCATAAGAGCACTTTCTGCATAGTTTATATTGGCAGTTTGGTGAGTAATGAATTGTAATTTTTCTAATTTCATTTTTGATTTGTTTTTATCATTTTCATAGGATTAAAAAAGTGGTTTAGCGGTCCGTGACCCTTTCCTATACAAACATCAGCACCTTCAGCTATTGCCATTGTTATATATTCTTTAGCCTCTTCCACGGCGTTTGGCAAATTCATTCCTTGTGCCAGATATGCGGTAATAGCAGATGAGAGAGTGCAACCTGTTCCATGAGTATTTTTACTTTCCACAGTTACACTGTCGTATTCATGTTCTTCAACTATTCCATTTTGTTTGCGTTCAACAAGTATATCACATTTATTTTTACCTTGAATATGACCGCCTTTAATTAGTACAGCGCTACATCCATAATCCAAGATGCGCCTTGCTGCCAATTTAATATCATCTTTATTGATTATTTTCATGTTTGCTAAAACTTCAGCTTCATGAATATTTGGTGTTACAACTTTAGCCATTGGAAGTAATGTTTTGCACATGATATCTATTGCATCGTTATCAAGCAACACAGATCCACTTGTGGAAATCATAATAGGGTCTAATACTAAGTTACCATGATAGTAAACAGATAATGCTTTTACAACTGCTTCAATTGTAGCTTTGTTGCCTAACATACCAATTTTTATAGCCATTGGGCGGATGTCATTCATTACGGCATGAATTTGTCGCTCAATGACATAAGAGTCTATTGGATGCAATGATTCTACGCCCAATGTGTTTTGTACGGTAATATTAGTTATTACAGATGCAGCATAAACACCCAATGCCGACATTGTTTTAATGTCTGCTTGAATACCGGCGCCTCCACTGCAATCACTGCCGGCAATAGATAAAGCTGTAAAATAAAACACGCTCCACTTAATAAATTAATCAAGAGGAGCTAATATATATTAATATATATACATGGATATACAAAAAGCGACTTCTAAAAAAGTCTCTCCCTACGGCAGTACTAACTGCATCAGGTTCCACGGGTATAATCTCAGCCGACATTTTTGTCAGCACCCCTCTTTTAAAAATCTAAATGATTTTCGACGGCAAATATAGATATTAATTTTAAAACAAACAAGTTATAATGCCTTTTTATTCTTTAAAATAACAGCATCGTTGGGCATTTAGTCTGGAACAAAGTGCACTCAATTAGCTGAAATAGCGTTCTTTAGGCTTTGTTTGAATTAGCTAAAATTTATTTTGTTTTAATTCTCTATTTTTTTATCAACATAGTTTTCTCCTACAATATAATAAAGCAAACTTACATTTTTCGTCGAATCGTGACACCATGAGTATTTTTAGTTTCATCAATGACAAATACGCTATGTAGGCTACCCACACACTCTATTCTACCCAGTGTGTGCTGCATAAACTGCTGATAGTCTTTCATATCCTTTGCATAGACTTTTATCAAAAAGTCATAATCCCCACTGGTGTTGAAACATTCTGTAATTTCATCAATATTTTTCACTGCATCCATAAACTGCTGTATTAGATCTTCCGTGTGTTGCTTGAGTCGAATGTTACACAGTACTAAAATACCGTTACCAACTTTTTCTGCATCTACTACTGCCATATACCCTTTTATGTATCCTTCCCTTTCTAAACGTTTCTGACGCTCAAAGGCTGGAGATGTTGAAAGATGTATCTTTGCCGCAAGTTCCTTGGTGGTCAGTCGCGAATTCTTCTGTAAAGCTCGTAGAATTGTAATGTCTATATTGTCTAAATCTTCATATTTTTCCATTTTGTATATTGTTTAATTTAAAGAATAATATTCTGTTAATTACGGAATTATTACACAAAAATAGGATATTTTTCCGAATTTATCAAAATATTTGCCTGTAAAAATTGCTTTTAGTAACTTCGCTGCATGAAATCCGGATTATTAAGTAAGATAGAGTAACAATTTTTAAAAGTAAACAAGATGAGCAAAAATATATTGAATGCACC
>JAGPJJ010000138.1 GCA_018054505.1 Prevotella sp. | reverse complement strand
TCGCGTATGCTGGCGCCAATATAATATGGTCTGAAATCAAACTGCGGTAAGTAATACAAGCTATATCCACTACTTAGCAGAATAAACAATATGGTGTAGTTGATCACAATCCATTGCGTGCTTTTAGATATAAATCTCAACATCGCTAATGGTTTCCATGTCACTACTGCTGCACAAACAATGAGGATAATATTTTTTATCAACGATTGTAAGTTCGTCAGTTTAACTGCATCTCCGAAACATCCGCAATCTTTTATCGGATTAGCAATAGTCAACCATATAGTGATGGCAGTCATGACGCACATGAATACCAATATTATCTTTGAACATATTCTGCGCCTTATAGCAAACAACATGAATATTCCTAATGAGAATTCTAGAGTAGACATAACTACCGATGTCCCTAGAGTCATCCAATCTGGTATCATACCAGCCATTCCTACGGCATCAAGATAATCTTGTAGTTTATACTGAGTGCCTATTGGATCAATAGCTTTTACGTATCCAGAGAATATGAATGTGAATGCCAATATAAGTCTGCATATATTTATCAATATTTCGATAAAACGTGCTTTGACAGATATATATGTACTATTTCTCTCCATTCAGTTTTATTGCGCCAAATACCGCATAGTTTATTATATCCATGTAGTTGGAATCAATACCTTCTGAAACAAGAGTCTGACCGTTTATATCCTCAATTTCCTTCACTCTTTCTATCTTGGTGAGGATGAAGTCGGTATAGCTGCTGACTCTCATAGAGCGCCATGCCTCGTCATAGTCATGATTTTTTTTAAGCATCAACTCCAAAGCCTCTTTAGCATGTTTGTCATACAGATTCATGGCTTCGCTAACTGTCATGTCAACACAGTCAACGAATCCTTTCTCAAGTTGAATTAATCCAACTATTCCGTAATTGATAAGTGCTATAAATTCAGGACGTATACCTTCACCTACTAAAGATTCTTTCTTAATCTCCAGCGAACGTATACGTTTTGCTTTAATAAACAGTTGGTCTGTCAGCGATGAAGGTCGCAATATGCGCCATGAAGCACCATAGTCGTGTAACTTCTTACTGAAGAGTTCACGACATTCTTTCATCACATTCTCAAACTGTTTCTCTGTATTCAAATTGCTCATAAGCCTTAAAACTTTGCGATGCAAAGTTACTTATTAATAATGAATTCACCAAATTTTTTGGCTTATGCTTTAGATAATGTCATTTCATACTTTGACGATAATGTATCATTCTTACCACACCGCACATCGCTTCATATCTTGCTTTCAACGAATCACGCTTCACGCCAAGCATATTCCTTTTTCCGATATTTCCAGTCGAAGAAATTGCCCTTAGTGTTGCTTGAAGTGCAGAATCTGTACGTGCGATGTCTTGCTGAGCCATCTTCAATGATGCGTTTTGCCATATTTTCAAGGCACGCTTACGTGAATCTATCGCTTCGGGAAAATTCTTCCTCAGTGACATTATAGAGTCTAGAGTTTGCTTATATTGGCCTGAACCATAGAGTGACTCTATATCAGACATCAACGGCGTAGCCTTCTCGTCTTGAGTTTCGGCACAGCTGCATATTATTGCTGTAAGCACAAAAAGCCAAAAATACTTCTTCATGGGTGCAAAAATATAAAAAACTAACTGAACTTGCATCTTCTGACATTAAAATTTAGTATCTTTGCACGCAATTTAGAGCAAGTTAAGAGAAATTAAGTAACAATGAGAAATATTACAAATGCCGATTTGGCGAAACTACTAGATAAGGATATCTTTCATAAAATCTCAGAAGCAGCTGATTCCTTGGGATTGGAATGCTATGTCGTAGGAGGATATGTGAGAGATCTTTTCCTTGAGAGACCATCCAATGATATAGATGTTGTCGTAGTTGGAAGTGGTATTCGTGTTGCTACCGAATTGAAGAATCTATTTGGAAAGAAAGCGTATCTTTCAGTGTTTCGTAATTTTGGAACTGCTCAAGTTAAATATCGTGGCGTAGAAGTGGAATTTGTTGGAGCGCGAAAAGAGAGCTATAGTCATGATTCTCGCAAACCGCATGTTGAGGATGGTACGTTGGAAGATGATCAGAATAGAAGAGATTTTACGATCAATGCTCTTGCAGTGTGTCTTAACAAAGAACGTTTTGGTGAACTTATTGATCCGTTCGATGGTGTCCTTGATATGAAAGACGGTATTATCCGTACTCCTCTTGATCCTGATATCACGTTTTCAGACGATCCCCTTCGCATGATGCGTTGTATAAGGTTTGCTGCTCAGTTGAATTTTATCATTGAAGACGATACATTTGATGCTCTTGAGCGCAATGCTAATAGAATAAAAATAATAAGTGGTGAGCGAATTGTTGATGAACTCAATAAAATAATGCTTACCAATGTACCAAGTAAGGGATTTGTTGACCTTCAGAGATGTGGGTTGCTTCAATTGATTATTCCTGAACTTTCTATGCTTGATTTGGTTGAGACTCGAAATGGTAAGGCCCATAAGAATAATTTTTATCATACTCTAGAGGTGCTTGATAATGTATGCAAGTCGCAAATTGCTGCCGATGAAAATGGTGAGATGATGCTGTGGTTGCGTTGGGCTGCATTGTTTCATGATATTGGTAAGCCACGTAGCAAGCGTTGGGAAAATACTGCAGGATGGACATTCCATAATCACAATTATGTAGGTGCCAAGATGATTCCTGGAATTTTCAGACGAATGAAGTTGCCAATGGACATGAAGATGAAGTATGTTCAGAAAATAGTAGACCTTCACATGCGTCCGATTGTTATTGCTGATGATGAAGTAACAGACAGTGCTGTACGCAGGCTTATGAATGATGCTGGTGATGATATCGACGACCTCATGACTCTTTGTGAAGCTGATATTACAAGTAAAAATCAGGTAAGGAAACAGCATTTTCTTGATAACTTCCGTTGTGTACGTGAAAAAATTGCAGATCTTAAGGAACGCGATTATAAGCGGTTGCTGCAACCTTGCATAGATGGAAATGAAATTATGGAGATCTTTCATCTTTCTCCATGTCGTGAAGTCGGTGCATTGAAGCAGACTCTTAAAGATGCAGTGCTTGATAATAAGGTAGAGAATGAACGCGAATCATTAATGCAGTTGCTCATGCACAAAGCAAAGAGCATGGGATTGGTGTAGGTAATTCTTTGCTCTAAGAAAAAACTGAGTAATCCGAGTAATCCGCCTTGGCCGATTACTCGGATTACTCAGTTTTTTCATGTAATTGATAAAATACCTTTCTAATACATATAGATCAAACTAATTATTGTTAAAAGTATATATAAGAGAAGATATAGTTACTGATTTATTATTACTTTTGCAAAAACAAAACTAAAAAGGGGTCTAAAGTTTTCGACGCCCCATGTATTTATATTATCATATTATTAACTATGTATAAATTTAATTGTAAAAATAGGTATGAAGATTAAGAATGTTTTATTTATTCTGGTAATCGCAAGTTCTCTCACAGCGTGTAGTGGGGGTGGTGGCATGCCAAAGTTTGGTGATGATGAATTTGCCGTAGTTTCAGTAGGTGCTTCAGATGCATCATTACAGACAACATACCCAGCCACGATTAAGGGTATTCAGGATGTAGAGGTTCGGCCGAAGGTTTCGGGTTTTATTACTAAGGTTTACGTACATGAAGGACAGACAGTGTCTGCCGGTCAGGTGCTGTTTACAATTGATAGTGAAACATATCGTGCTGCTGTTCGTCAGGCACAGGCTGGTGTAAATACCGCACGTGCACAACTAAACACTGCTAGACTTACTTATGAAAATAACAAAAAACTTTTTGCAAAGAATGTTATCGGACAGTATGAACTTTCTACGGCCCTGAATTCTTATGCAACATCAAGGGCGAATGTGGCTCAGGCTCAGGCTTCTTTAGCGTCAGCAAGAGAGACTCTAAGTTGGTGTCAGGTAAAAAGTCCTTCAAATGGTGTCGTCGGAAGTCTTCCTTTCAAGGAGGGTGCATTGGTAAGTTCTTCTAATGCTCAACCGCTAACCACAGTGTCTAATATCAGTACAATGGAAGTGTTCTTCTCTATGTCTGAAGGCGAGATTCTTAATCTCACAAAGACAGCAGGAAGTGTTAGCGCAGCCATTTCTTCTCTGCCAACAGTAAAACTCCAGCTGGCAGACGGTACTGTATATAATCATCCGGGAAAGGTTGTAAAAATGAGTGGTGTTATTGATGCTACAACAGGTTCTGTTTCACTTATTGCGCATTTCGCTAATCCAGAGAAACTCTTGAAGAGTGGAGGTGCCGGACAGATTGTCATCCCAACAGATAACAATCATGCTATAAAGGTTGCGCAGGAAGCATGTTCTGAAGTTCAGGATAAGATATTTGTATACAAGTTGGGAACTGATAACAAAGTAAAATACACTGAGATTACTGTCAATCCGCAGAATGACGGGAAAACTTATATCGTAACTTCAGGATTGAGTGTTGGTGACCGTATTGTAACAAAGGGTATCACTAAACTTTCTGACGGTATGAAGATAAAGCCTATCACAGAAGCTCAGTACGATAAAAAAATCGACGATGCCGCTAAGCTGGCTGCAAAGCAGAGCACAGCAAAGGGATTTGTTGATGCTATGAAAAGCAAGTAAAAATAATAAAAAGAGAATGGTAAAATATGACATTTACTAACTTTATAAAGCGCCCGGTACTTTCAACGGTGATTTCCATCTTGTTTGTATTGTTGGGTACTATAGGATTGATATCCCTGCCAGTAGAGCAGTATCCGGATATCGCACCACCTACTATTTCCGTCATGACCACTTATACTGGTGCTGACGCTCAGACGGTGCTTAACTCCGTTGTTACTCCTCTTGAGGAGAGTATCAATGGTGTTGAAAATATGACTTACATGACATCTTCTGCCACCAATGATGGTATGGCAGAGATTACAGTGTACTTCAAACAGGGCTCAGACGCCAACATGGCACAGGTAAACGTGCAGAACCGTGTCCAGCAGGCTCAGGCTTTGTTGCCTGCGGAGGTTACTCGTGCTGGTGTCACAGTGTCTAAACGCCAATCGTCAAACGTTATAATGTTCTCTCTTACTAC
>JAGPJJ010000137.1 GCA_018054505.1 Prevotella sp. | reverse complement strand
GCCAAGATAACGTCAAGTGAAGAATTTGACCTTTACGGAGAAATAGTATAAATCAACATGAATAACAAGGAATTTATTGCAGAATTAGCGCAACGCAGCGGTTACACACAAGCTGATACCCAAAAGCTTGTGAATACAGTAATTGCCAGTATGGGTGATGCCTTTGAAGGAGGAGAAAACGTCGCATTGTCAGGTTTTGGTTCCTTTGAAGTTAAAAAACGTATGGAACGAGTTGTTATAAATCCTGTTACAGGACTTAAAATGCTTGTTCCACCAAAATTGGTGCTTGGATTCAAGCCTATTGCAGCGATAAAGGAAAAACTTAAAAATGGAGGAGACGCACATGAGTAATATAAAAGACTTATCTAGAATCCTTGCTGATAAGAGAAAACTTAGTGTTGCGGATGCCGAGAAATTTATGTCGTTGATGATTGATGTCATTAATGATGGACTGAATAATAATAAACTTCTGAAAATAAAGGGACTCGGCACTTTTAAGGTTACTAGCGTCAGTCCCCGCGAAAGTGTAGATGTCAATACAGGTGAGCGTATTCTGATTGATGGGAGGGAAAAAATATCTTTCTCCACAGACAATGCTATGAAGGAACTTGTAAATCGTCCGTTTTCTCAGTTTGAAACTGTTGTAATCAATGATGGTGTTGATCTTGGACAGGCAGAACAAACAAATGAAGAGTCGCTTGATGAGAGTTCAGATGATGTTTCTGATGAAATTCCTAAATTAGAAAAAACGACTGAACCAATTAACGATGAAAACGTCGTAAATGATAATGAAGCTGATAATATTGCAACAGATGTTGACAATGTTGTTGAGCATGAGGAAGAAGATAAAACAGATTCTATTTCCAATGACACTATCAAAGAAGAGGCTGCTGATGATGTTGTAAAGAAAGCTGAAGAAGTTGTAGAACATATAACAGAATCGCATATTGATTCTGACGAAGATGTTGAGACAGTTGAGATCGATATTAAGGATACAGTTACTGTACCTGAGCCTGTTGATGAATGTGCAAACGAAAAAGTCGTTGACACAAATAATCAAAATGAGATTAAAAACGTTGGAGATACTAATAACATTTTAGAAGAGGAATATGTGGATGAACCTGAACCGGTTAAACATAATACCCGAATTAATAAGGTGTTGGTAATTTCTATATTTGCGATTCTAATATTGTCAGCTGGTGCATTCTTCTATATGTACAATGAACTCTCAGAGCGTAATTGTCGTATTGATACCTTAATGAG
Organism: Prevotella sp.; assembly: GCA_018054505.1. Lineage (GTDB taxonomy): Bacteria > Bacteroidota > Bacteroidia > Bacteroidales > Bacteroidaceae > Prevotella. The sequence goes on along the minus strand of JAGPJJ010000137.1, from coordinate 3,906 downwards.
CCGTTTGGAACAACGTAAAGTTAAACCTGCAGTAAAGCCTTTGAAGCGTGCTGCAGTAAAGCCAGTGCAGGCTGTAAAAGCACCGATACGTAAGACTAATGATAGTATCGTTAAGAAAAATACTAATGAATCAACTGTAGTATATAAATATGCTGCAATGAACAATAGTGATGCACGTGTACGCACTGGTGCATATAAAATAGTAGGAGTACAAAAGACAATAAAGGTAAAAGCTGGTCAGACATTAAGTTCAATAAGTAGATTGTATTTCGGTCCAGGAATGGAATGCTATATTGAAGTTATGAATGGTAAGACGGAATTGAAGGAAGGCGAAATAGTTAAGATCCCTGAATTGAAAAATAAGCATTCAAAATAAAGTTTATATAATTCATTCTTAGTTATATATTTCGATATATTAAAAAATTTGCTGAATTCGATTTTATATTGTAATTTTGTGCTCGATTTAAACGTTTGAATATGATTCTTAAGAAGAAAAAATGGCATTGCCTGCCTGGTCAGCCTATTACTGAACTTGATAAGCAAGTGATGTCTTGGGAAAAAAAAGGCAAGGAAGTGCCTAGTCGTGACCTCATAAAAACTCCAGAGCAGATAGAAGGCATCCGTAGAAGTGGCGTCGTAAATACTGGTTGTCTTGATGAGGTTGCTAAGAATATTCATGTAGGTATGAACACGCAAGAGATTGATGACATCTGCATGGCTTATTGTAAAGAGCATAATGCAATACCTGCGTGTTTGAATTACGAAGGCTATCCGAAAAGTGTTTGTACTAGTATAAACGAGGTTGTATGCCATGGTATTCCTAAAGTAGAGGATGTCCTTGAAGAAGGTGATATCGTGAATGTAGACATGACAACAATCCTTGATGGATATTATGCTGATGCTAGTAGAATGTTTATCATTGGTAAAACTACTCCAGAAAAGGAACAACTCGTAAGAGTTGCAAAAGAGTGTCTTGAAATAGGTGCTGAAGCTGCTAAGCCATATAGCTTTGTAGGTGATATAGGTCATGCAATTCAGAAATATGCCGAGAAGTATCATTATGGAGTTGTACGTGATTTATGTGGTCATGGAGTAGGTTTGGACTTCCATGAAGAGCCAGATGTTGTGCATTATGGTCATAAAGGAACTGGCATGTTACTTGTTCCTGGTATGGTATTCACGATAGAACCAATGATTAATCAAGGTACGTGGAAGGTATTTCTTGATGCTGATGATCCTTATGAATGGGAAATCGTCACAGGAGATGAATTGCCAAGTGCTCAATGGGAACATACATTTGTAATGACAGAGCATGGCCTTGAAATTCTTACTTATTAATAGAAAACAAAAAATTGAAAGTCTAAATATATGGAGAATAAAGATATTTATATATTAGGTATAGAGTCTTCATGCGATGATACCTCAGCTGCTGTATTGAAAAACGGTGTGCTGCTTTCTAATGTTACAGCTTCACAGGATGTCCATAAAGCTTATGGTGGTGTAGTTCCTGAGTTGGCTTCACGTGCTCATCAGCAAAATGTGGTTCCTGTTGTGGATCAGGCTATTAAACGTGCTGGAATAACAAAGGATATGTTGAGCGCAGTTGCGTTCACTCGTGGACCAGGTTTGATGGGTTCTCTTCTCGTTGGTGTTAATTTTGCCAAGGGATTTGCTAGATCATTAAATATTCCTTTGATAGATGTTAATCACCTTCAAGGACACGTAATGGCTCATTTTATTAAAGAAAGTGACGATGATACTACAGCTCCACCTTTCCCATTCATCTGTTTGCTAGTTTCAGGTGGTAATTCTCAGATTGTTAAGGTAAATGCATATAATGATATGCAAGTGCTAGGACAAACTATTGATGATGCTGCTGGTGAGGCGATAGATAAGTGCTCAAAAGTTATGGGCTTGGGATATCCTGGTGGTCCTATCATAGATAAGCTTGCTAGACAGGGAAATCCTAAGGCATACAAATTCTCAGAGCCACATATTCCAGGTTTGAATTATTCATTCTCTGGTTTAAAAACTTCTTTCCTTTATAACCTTCGTGAGTGGGTTAGTGAGGATCCTGATTTCGTAGAGCATCATAAGGAGGATTTGGCTGCAAGCTTGGAATTCACAATTGTTGATATTCTTATGAAGAAATTGCGTAAGGCTGTTGAAGATACTAAAATCACTCATGTAGCTGTCGCAGGTGGCGTTTCTGCTAATAATGGACTGCGTAATGCCTTCCGTGAGCATGCAGATAAATATGGTTGGACAATATACATACCTAAATTTAGCTATACAACGGATAATGCCGCTATGATAGCAAGTGTAGGTAATTTTAAATATCAGGATAAAGATTTCGGCTCTATTGATATGCCGGCTTTCTCAAAAGTAACTTTTAAGTAAATTATATGGAATTAGAAAGTAAAGTATTAAGTAAAGAAATACAGCAATATTTGTATGATAACGACCTTACTCTCGGAACAGCAGAAAGTTGTACTGGTGGACGTATTGCCGAAGCTATAATAGCCGTACCTGGTGCTAGTAATTATTTCAAAGGTGGAATAATATGCTATACAAATGAAATCAAGGAAAATTTATTGCATGTTTCTCATGATACGTTGGAAGAGAAAACTGCTGTTTGTGAGGATGTAGCTAAGCAGATGGTTGCTGGAGCATGCGATGCACTTAATGTTGATTATGCTATCTCTGCAACAGGAGTCGCTGGACCTGCAGGAGGTTCTCCTTCAATTCCTGTTGGAACGATATGGATTGGTTACGGTTGCAAGGATGATATTCGTACGTTTAAGTTGGAAGAAGACTTTGGACGTGATATAAATCTTGCAATAGCAACAAGAAAAGCTTTGAGACTGTTTCTTGATTTTGTTAAAGAAAAGAATCCAAAAGAATAGTCCAAAACAAAAAAATACTTAAATATCAATATTCTTTAGGGAAATATTTTGTGTAATTCAAAAATATTTGTAATTTTGCACCCTGTTTGGAATAAGTATCAAAAAACGAAAACAAAAATTAAAGATAGTAATGTCTAAGATTTGTCAGATTACAGGAAAGAAGGCACAGTTAGGTTGTAATGTGTCTCACTCAAAGCACCGTACAAAGAGAAGCTTTGATGTTAACCTCTTCAGCAAAAAATTCTACTATGTAGAAGAGAATTGCTGGATTAGCCTTAAGATCAGTGCTGCTGGTCTTCGTCTCATTAATAAAGTCGGTCTTGACGCTGCCTTGAAGCAGGCTGTTTCTAAGGGTTATTGCGAATGGAAAGATGTTAAAGTAATAGGAGAATAATTATCATGGCAAAGAAAGCTAAAGGAAATAGAGTGCAGGTAGTTCTAGAATGCACTGAAATGAAAAATAGCGGACTTCCAGGAACAAGCCGTTACGTAACAACAAAGAATCGTAAGAATACTCCTGAGCGTCTTGAATTGAAAAAATTCAACCCAATCCTGAAGAAGATGACTCTTCACAAGGAGATTAAGTAATAACCCTTTTAAATTCATATAAGATATGGCAAAGAAAGCGGTCGCTACCCTCCATGAAGGTTCTTCAGAAGGTCGCGCATATTCAAAGGTAATCAAAATGGTAAAGAGCCCTAAGACTGGCGCTTACGTATTTGATGAGCAAATGGTCCCTAATGAGGCTGTTAAAGATTTCTTTAAGAAGTAATTCTATCAAAGAACTAAATATAAAAGGTTGCAAAGTTTGACTTTGCAACCTTTTTGTTGTTTATATGATTCACTACTGTTAATTAAGTTCATCGTTGATGGAGACAAGGTTTTGATTAGTAATATCAAATTTAATGTTGCTATGTATGAAGCGTTTCTAGTAGTTATAACTTGTATTGTTTGGTGCAACCAACTTGCCATGAAATAATAAATCTGATAATAGTTAAAA
>JAGPJJ010000136.1:1364-5170 GCA_018054505.1 Prevotella sp. | reverse complement strand
AACTTCCCCAACCAAAGTTTTCTTGGTAAATATTTTAAGGAACATGTTGGTATGTCTCCTACACAATACAGACGTAGCTGATTAATTAATCAGCTACATTTTTTCTAACTGTTCTGCAACTTCACATAGTTCCTTATACCACTCAACACCAAAACGACGTGTTAATGGGCCTTCAAGAAACTTATATACAGGAAGATTCAACTCTTTACCTTTTATCACTGCATCCTTGCAAACATCCCAACGGTTATAATTAATTCCGAATGTATCATTATTAAATGCTTTCACTCTTATCGGATAAAGCGCACATGATATAGGCTTCACAAAATCTGTTTTTTTAGCACGATAAGCTCTTTCCAAAGCACATAAACAGCATCCATTCTCGTAGCATGTAAAAACACAGTCCTTTCCATTGACAATACTTGTCACCAAGTCTCCTTCCTGATCAACATAAGCAACGCCCTGTTTATCTACGATAGCCTGTGCAGACGCACTCATATCTGTCCAAACAGTATCTAAAGAATCCTCAATACCACCTATTTCATCAAGAGTCACTGGAGCACCAGCATCTCCTTCAACGCAGCATTGACCTTTACATTTGTCAAGATCACAACAAAATTTTTCTGTGAAAATATCTGGAGAAACCAACACGTTTCCCACCTGAATTATGTGTAAATCATCCATCGATTTAAACTGTTATCCTAATATTTGCGAATATCACCATTCCACGGGATTCTCTCCCCTACCTACTAGATATTCATTGCATTTTGAAAATTGATGGTTACCAAACCATCCACCACGATTAGCTGATAAAGGAGAAGGGTGCACACATTCAAGCACAAGATGCTTGCTACTATCTATAAGATATTTCTTACCGCGCGCAAAACCACCCCAAAGCATAAACACCAATCCTTCACGATTGTCACTCAAAGCCTTTATAGCAGCATCCGTAAATTCTGTCCAACCTAATCGCTGATGACTATTTGCCATGTGAGCTCTTACTGTTAGCGTTGCATTAAGTAACAACACCCCTTGATCTGCCCACCTTGTCAAATCACCACTTTTTGGCATTGGCTTTCCAAGATCCATCTGGATTTCCTTGAAAATATTAATAAGTGAAGGTGGCATAACAATGTTTTCCGGAACAGAGAAACTCAGTCCCATAGCTTGTCCAGGTTCATGATAAGGATCCTGACCTATTATTACCACCTTCACTTTATCGAATGGACAAAGATTGAATGCATTGAATATAAGATGTCCTGGAGGATAACATTCCCCATGCAGATATTCATCACGTACCAATGATGTGAGATTCACAAAATATTGCTTGTCAAACTCTGCACCAAGATACTTTCTCCAACTATCTTCAATCTTTACGTCCATCATATTACTTATTGTCTGAGATAAGATTCTCACCTGTCATATCTGAAGGCTGTTCCATTCCCATTATGTGCAGAATAGAAGGAGCTACGTCAGCAAGACGACCATCCTTTACAGTTGCAGAATTATTGTCTGTAACATAGATAAAAGGAACAGGGTTCAGTGAGTGAGCTGTATTAGGAGAACCATCCTCGTTAATTGCATTATCTGCATTACCATGGTCTGCAATAATTACAGCCTCATAGTCATTAGCCTTAGCAGCCTCAATAACCTCTTTAACACAGTTATCAACAGCCCATACAGCCTTAGCAATTGCATTATATATACCAGTGTGGCCTACCATATCACCGTTTGCAAAGTTAACTACGATAAAGTCATACTTGCTCTCATTGATAGCTGCTACCAATTTATCTTTAACTTCAAAGGCGCTCATCTCTGGCTTCAAGTCATAAGTTGCAACCTTTGGTGAAGGAACCAAGATTCTATCCTCGCCCTCATATGGAGTTTCGCGACCACCATTGAAGAAGAATGTTACGTGAGCATACTTCTCTGTCTCGGCAGTGTGAAGTTGCTTCTTACCACTCTTTGAAAGATATTCTCCAAGAGTATCCTCAACATTTTCCTTAGGGAATAAAATGTGAACATTCTTGAAACTAGCATCATAAGGAGTCATGCAATAATACTGCAAATCCTTAACTGTCTGCATACCCTCCTCAGGCATATCTTGCTGAGTAAGTATCTGTGTTAATTCCTTAGCACGGTCGTTACGGTAGTTGATAAATATAACAACATCACCCTCACTGATAGTACCGTCTACCTTAGAATTATTTATTGCCTTGATAAATTCGTCTGTTACGCCTTCGTCATAGCTTTCCTGCATGGCCTTAACCATATCATCACACTGCTTACCCTCGCCTTTTACTAGCAAGTCATAAGCCTCTTTTATGCGGTTCCAACGCTTGTCACGATCCATTGCATAGAAACGACCGATAATACTAGCTATGTGAGCACCGTTATTTTTGCAGCAATTATCAACCTGCTCGATAAATCCTTTACCGCTCTTTGGATCAGTATCACGACCGTCCATAAAACAGTGAACATATACATCTTTCAGATTGTATTCTTTGCCTATCTCTATCAACTTATAAAGATGATCAAGAGAAGAATGTACACCACCAGAGCTAGTAAGGCCCATCAAATGAAGCTTCTTACCAGTCTTCTGTGCGTAACTATATGCATTGATAATTTCCTGATTCTTTAGAATATCACCTGTCTGGCAAGCCTTGTTAATCTTAACAAGATCCTGATAAACTACACGGCCTGCGCCAATGTTAAGGTGACCTACTTCTGAGTTACCCATCTGTCCCTCTGGCAGACCAACATCTTCACCTGAAGTCTGCAATTCAGAGTGTGCAGACACTGCTGTAAGATAATCAAGATAAGGAGTTGGAGTATTATAAATAACATCTCCCTTACCATGTTTGCCGATTCCCCATCCATCGAGAATCATCAATAAAGCTTTCTTTGCCATAAAATATAATAATCTTAAAATTCGAATTCCAAATGCAAAAATACGAATAAGGTGTGAATTACCAAAAATATATTTCATATATTTGCAGCCGAAAACAAAATTATAATTAATATTATCTATGTTAGAAAGAGATTACATCATGCGCCTTATTCAAGAGTTTATGGCTGCACTTGAAAGAATGTTGGAAAAGCCTGAGATTGAAGAAAGACGCAAGGAGATACAAACCTTGTACGATAAATACGTTGGCCCGTATTCTTTTTATCACACGGCAACTGTTGAAGAGGCTCTCGAAGCACTTGCAGGAGTTGACGAAGAGCACAGAATTGGCAAAATTGAGATGCTCGCCGAACTATGCTACAACGAGGCACGCATGTTTTCTAAGCCTGAATCTGATATGCTTCTGGATAAAGCTTATCAATTATTTGACTATCTTGAGCACAATAGCGGTACATTTTCGTTTGACCGCAGAAACAAAATGAACTTTATTATTAGTCAGAAAGTTAACAGCTAACATTTGATCTACAAGAAAAAGTTTTTTCAATGCCACTAATGTCATAATGTCACTAGCCCTTTGTTTATAAGGGTTTAGCGAGTGACATTAAGTGACATTATAGGCCCAAAAGTGACATTAAATTGGAAATCATACCTGTTTTTGGCGATTTTTCACCAAAAATGCTATTTATACAATACGTATTTTTTACACGGATTGAGTTTTATCAAACATAAAGATAGACTGCCTAAATAGCATAAGTAATTCAAAAAGCTGCTCCATACAAATAACAAATATGATAGAATCAATTTGAAAGTATGAAAATAGCTTTTGAAGATGCATGCACAAACGTTTACCTAAATTTCAAAACCTTTTAAGTAACAAGATTACATCAACACGTGTGCAATC
>JAGPJJ010000136.1:0-1264 GCA_018054505.1 Prevotella sp. | reverse complement strand
TTTTCAATACTTCTGTAGTAATTGCATTTTCAAGTTACATACATGTAATAAAAAATACACTTACATTCTAAACTTTGTTTTACCCTTACTGCATTTACCTACTATAGGCAGCCAATTATTGATAAATAGGAAGTCAATATTTAACGAAGTGTTGTATTCATTGAGTCCCCAAAATTGTCGAAAAACCAAAGTTTAAAAAACATTCGTTACTCCTTACTTTGCCCCCTTTTTAAAGAAGTTCCTGCCTAACGAAAGAGTAACGAATATTGAGAAAAAGGATTACATCATCATCAGCGTTTGATAATTCTTTTGCCTGATAAGATCGCTAATAAAAAACAAGTCGATAAACCACCAGATACCCAAACCACCACATGTCAAGAGTTTTAAAATTCCAAGGCCAACATCGCCAAGATATATTCTGTCTATGCCATAGGCACCGACAAGAATTGACAATATCAAAGCCAGAGTTGGATCTTTCATCTGGGCTAGATATATACAAGCGGCATTATAATCCAATGCTTCAAATTTTTCATTCACTTCACACAAGTTAGCAACAGGGAGTTTATGACCATAAATTGCCATTAACTGTTCTTTTTGGTATTTTTCCATATATTATTATATTTTCAAAATATTTCTAATGATGAGCCATAGAAAGAAAGTTATGATATAAAACCACACTAAGAATTTATTCTCGATGATATTAGACAATCTTTCTTTAGCATTTCCTTGTGGCATTATCCATGCTATGACAAACAGAGAGGCATAAGGCAACGAATAGGCTAAATAGTAATTATAAGCTATCGCTTCATGCCAATATCCATGTAGCAAGGCATATATAAAACGCTGTATTCCACAACCAGGACAACTAAGCCCAGTAATCAACTTAAAAGGACATTTAGGCATAAACCAATAGCTACAAGGATTGAGAAAATATAGACTCAACGCAACGACAGCAAGAATGATTATTATTATACAAAAACGCCTCAACTTATGAACGTATTATAAATTGTGGGAAAATACGCCAACAAAGCCAATAAAAAGGTATATGATACCAATAGCCAATCCTAATCCTATGCCAATATAGCTCCATTTTTTCGCTTCTTCTGCAGATACCTGTGCTGCGGCATACTGTTTCATTGCAAAAAGACTATTTACCTGACTTGCCTTAATTATAGCAACAATACCAAAAGGCAGACAGCAACACACAGTTGTTAAAATAGCCAACAGCATATTATCATTAGGTTTCATCATTACAGTTTTCTGT
>JAGPJJ010000135.1 GCA_018054505.1 Prevotella sp. | reverse complement strand
ACTCACAAGAGCAGACAGACTTGTATAGCCTGATGGACATAGTCCTTCCAGATGGGACGAAACCTCGCAACGATGCAAACTACGAGAGAAATTATATTGCGGGGCGTTATGGAGCTATTCCTTATATCCTTAACGATTAAATTTTAAGGCTATGGCAGCAAAAAAAATAAAGATTGATAATGCGTCTTTGAAATTCAAACGACAGTCACAGAGACGTGAGCAAAAGTTTATATGTTGTTCCATATTAATTGTATGTGAAGGTACTAAGACTGAACCCAATTATTTTGAGGCGTTAGCTGAAAAACAGCAAGGAGTGATTGTTTACGATATCGAAGTTAAAGGACTTGGTCGTGGGACAAAGGGTGTTGTAGAGAAAGCAATCGAACTGAAAAAAAAGAACAATTACGACCGGGTATGGGCAGTATTTGATAAAGACGAATTTCCTGCTAAAGATTTCAATGAGGCAATTTTAATGGGGCAAAATAATGGCATTGAGATAGCTTGGAGCAATGAAGCATTCGAATTGTGGTATCTGTATCACTTCCAGAATGTGACAACAGGTGTCTCAAGAAAACACTATGAAGAGAAGATTTCTGCGGCTGTGAATGCTTCTCCAAAATACCGGTCAAAGAAGAAATATATATACGCAAAGAAAGATCCTAACAACTACGACATCATGATTACCTATGGTTCTATGGATTCGGCGATGCAGTTCGCAGAAGCCAAACATTTTGAATACACAGATGCTCGTTACGCAAATCAGAATCCATGCACGACGGTTTATCGACTTGTAAGACAATTGTTAGGTAAGGATGAGATCTTGAATGTAGAGATTATGTCATCGGTTGAAAATAGTAAGGAATCGTCGCCAAAACAGTATAATGATAGATAAGATTCTACACACTTTTCATCCAATTGAACAGTGCGCATCCTTTTCGGAAAAATATGTGAATTCAACTTTGGATAATTACCAGGATAAGCGAAGCCTATGCTCATTGCTAAAACTTATACCATTTTCATAATGTCAAAATGAAAAGCATAAGAGTCATACGTGTAATAATAGGAATAATATGTATATAAAGGAGATTAAAATTTCAAACTTCCGTAACTTCAAGGAAGCTTCAGTTCCCTTCCATGAAGGAGTAAATGTCATAATAGGACATAATAATACAGGCAAAAGCAACCTGCTCCGTGCAATGGGTTTAGTGCTTGGTCGTAGTGACGGCCGTAGGTTGGATACAAGTGACTTATTTTATGAGACAGATGTGGCAACGCTTCAACAGCAGTCGCCACGTATCCAAATAACTCTTGTCCTATGTAGAAGTGAGGGTGAAGCCTTGGATTCTGCAGAAATGGGGTTGTTCTCCGGTATGATGACAAACCCTGCATTAAGCGAAGAGGCGGAATTGAGATACGAGTTTAAATTGGCTGATGCGCAAGAGGACGACTATAAGGCAGATGTTGCTAGCGCAACTACAGCCAAGGAAATATGGAAAATCATAGATCATGACTACATCAGACTCTATAGAAGCAGTCGCTTAGGTGGTAGTCTGGCCGCAGGTATCAGCACCAATGATGTTTTGGGGCAGATTGACTTCCAATTCCTTGACGCCATTCGGGATGTCAGCCATGACCTATATGCCGGTTATAATCCACTCCTTAGGGATGTACTGAATTTCTTTATTGATTACTCAGTTAAGAATGATGTCACAAAGACAGAGGATAAGATAAAGGAACAATTGAAAGCCTTAAGAGATGATTTTGTCCAACAGTCTAGGCCACTGATGCAAACTTTACAAGATAGGTTACAGGAGGGGAAAAACGTATTTCTGAAGTACGCACTCGATACAGGCGCGACATTCAACGGAGCCGTGCCAGATTTTGATGGAGAGGTAACGGAGAATGAGATGTTTGCAGTGTTGAGAATGATTATCAAATATGCTATTGGAATAGAAGTACCGGCGACGTATAATGGGGTAGGCTATAATAATCTAATTTATATGTCGCTTTTGCTTGCAAAGATGCAGGCAGACAGCAGCATCATTTATATGAAACGTAATGCCAAGGTACTCTCATTCCTTGCGGTAGAGGAATGTGAAGCACACCTGCATCCTGCCATGCAGTACAAATTTCTACAGTTCCTGCAGGACAACAAAGCCAATGGACACGTGCGCCAGATATTCATGACCTCACATTCCACCCAGATTGTCTCAGCCGTGAAACTGGAGGACTTGATTTGCCTAACTTCACCTGTATTAGGACAGATCAATGTTGGCTATCCACGTATCATTTATAGAGAGGACAATGCTGATGATGTGGCGTCCAAGCAATATGTTCAGAGATTTTTGGATGCAACTAAAGCGGATATGTTCTTTGCCAACAAATTGATATTCGTCGAGGGCATTGCAGAGGAGTTGTTGCTCCCAGTCTTTGCCAGATATTTGAATAAGAACCTTACAGATGAGCATGTGCTGGTGGTGAATATGGGAGGTCGCTATTTCAATACACTTCCTAAAGTTGTTTGATACGAAAAATCCATACTCTATCAACAAGAAGATTGTCTGCTTGACTGATATTGATCCCTGCAGGAAAAAGAATGAACCTGATGGGGAATATGAAAGCTGCTACCCATACGAGTACGATATAGATACAGCCAACTACGACTATAAGCATCATGCGGATACAGAAGTAGCTCAATATGCAGCCCATCCCAACATTAGGTTCTACAGGCAAGATGTAACGTATGGGAAAACGCTGGAGTATGACATAATGCGCGAGAATTCTGATTGTGAACTGTTGTTGACTAACTCTGTTTCAAATTTGAAGGAGTTAAAAGCTATGATGGCAGAACAGGATGTGAATAAGATGATGGGTAAAATGCGAAACAGTGAAGCTAACACCCGTATCAAAACATCCATTGATACATCTGGGTGGACGGATGAAGAGAAACGAAAAGCCTTGCTGGCATCACGTTATTTGAATTCCGTTTCAAAAGGTAGCAATGCGCTGGAATTAAATGTGGCGCTTATGGCCAATCTGGAGAAATCTGCAGCAGATAGAAAAGAGTTTCATGTACCCCAATATATTGCTGATGCATTAACATGGCTATTATCATAACATCAGAACAAACCGTAACTATAGACGAACCGTTTAAGGTGTGTGCTGGCCCTGGTGCGGGAAAGACGCATTGGTTGATAAATCATATCAAAAATGTGGTGTCAAATAGTCATAAACTAGATGTAGTTAAGAAGGTGGCTTGTATCACTTATACCAATGTAGGTACCGATACCATCATCTCACGTTTGAATATAGGGAATGACATAGTTGAGGTATGTACCATCCATAGTTTCTTGTATGCCAATGTGGTAAAACCTTATGTTCATCTGGTATCTAAAGATTTCGGACTAAAGTTGGAAGACCTTGTGGTTATAGATGACTCTAATTTTAAATCAGAAGGAACAGCTGTAGTCGTATTAAATCGTATGAAAAAGTCATGGTTAGATGCCAAAATCTATCTGAAAGGATTGGAGAGGGCAATGTGGCGTTATGAAAACCATGAGTACAAACATTACAAACCCGATTATCCACAGATTTATAACATAAAGAGTGGCAAGCGGTATGTGGGAAACGACTGGTATATGGGGTTCAAAAAATGGCTATGGAGTGAAGGATATATGTCTTTTGATGATATTTTATATTTCTCTTATATTTTGTTTTCGAGATTCCCCAACATATACAAATTGATAAAAGCTCGATATCCATATATTTTTGTGGATGAATTTCAAGACACAATTCCTTTTGTGGTTGACTTTTTGACCCAATTGGGTAATGAGGGGGTGATTGTGGGTGTGGTTGGTGACAAAGCTCAATCAATCTATGACTTTCTCGGTGCTACGGTGCAGCAATTCGACAATTTTACTGTGCCCGGGATGCAGGAATATGAAATACGAGGGAATAAGCGTAGTACGAAGCAGATAATAGATTTACTGAATATTGTCAGGACTGATTTTTCGCAAGACTGGCTGAATGGATCGGAAAGAATGATACCAGAATTGCTTGTCGGCGATATGCTTAACTGTTATCAACAGAGCATAGAAAAGTGTGGAACTGACGAAATACAATCGCTGGCCTTTCAAAACATACTCGCCAATTCCATGCGTAAAAAGAACGGGGCGCGGGAGGTGGAGAATATATTAGAGATGGATTTTGACAGCAATGCAGGGCGTCAGATGGTGATAAAGGCGTTGATAAAAGCTGTGGAATATACGAGAATGAATGATCTACGAAATGCTTGGCATCAGTTAGACATTATCGATCGCGATAGGTCAATAACCATTGTGCTTCTAAGACGCTTGCTGGATGGCTATAAGGACTATAAAGACGGAAGTCTGATGGATTTCTATAATTTTCTGGTGAATGATTTACATGTCAAAATGACTAAGATAATAGGCAAGACAATCAAGGATTTCTATGTGAATCATACATACGTCGATGCAGCCCTTGGGGTGAAGTATGGCGACTCAAATGACAAGCATAAGACTATCCATAAATCAAAAGGAGAGGAGTTTGATAATGTGTTTGTCATTTTGAAAGATGAAGATGACATAGAGTTCCTACTATCACCGGACTTGTATGGCAACAATGTGCATCGAGTATATTATGTAGCTGCCAGTCGTGCTATTAAACGATTGTTTATCAATGTCCCTACTCTGAGTGACGAAAACCGCATCAAGCTTGAAAGTAAACCTATTAATATCTATAAAGAATAAATCCAGAATGGGACGAGAATATTGTTAGGATATTCAGATTTAAATATCGTCTGTGGTGATATCTGCCACATCGTTTGTTATTTATATATTAGATGTCTCAACGATATAGCATTTATTCTTATTCATAATAATATATAATCAAATAGCTATATAAAAGACATACAACAATAATTATGAACAGTCCAATAGCTTAATAAAACTGGTGGACAAGATTTTGTCCCTCGCTTGGCTTTTCGGGGACAAACGGGGGACAAAACTCAGGAAAACATCTGCAAATGCACGGAAAATGCGGTAAACAAAAGAAAGGAAGAGAAAATGCCCTAACCTAATTATAGCCAATAATTTGTAGTGTATTTTTATATAATACATTGATAATTAGATAATTACATCTATTTCTCGATGCAGTATGTGTA
>JAGPJJ010000134.1 GCA_018054505.1 Prevotella sp. | reverse complement strand
GAGAAAACAATAATACTTATCTGATTATATTTATTGCACTCGTCATTGATAAAATATTGCAATTGAATTAAAAAATATTTATTACGGCTTGTATAAATTATAATTAAAGTACTCAAAATTAATCCATTAGTTTTTCTTTTGAGTACTTTAATTTTGGTTCATCCAACATTTTGAGTGATGCGACAGTCATGAAGTGCATATAGCCTAAGTTTGAAGTACTTTTCGTCCCTGAAGCCATATGCTTTCTTTCACCACTTTTATCTTACTGTTGATGCCTTCAACTTTTCCTGTTGATAAGTGGCAATCATACTAGACAAATATACCTGTACTGTGTGCCATTGAGACATTGTTTATCTTCAAAAGTTGAGGTACTTTGCTTTCCCTAGCTTGTTCCACCCGATCCAATAATGCCTTTTCTGCACCCTCTTTATAAAGTTGTGTCTATATTTCATGTAACTGTTCTTTCAAATAATACGCCTGCGATAATGGTTTGTTCATGGCTAATGCATTGTCTAATCTAGTTTTAAATTGTTTATCAAAGAAGCCTTTACCATTTCTCAGCAACAGGTAACGGATCCCCCTTTAAAATACCTCGCTTGTTTATACCCTTCTCCATGGCATATTGCAATCTTGGTATTTCATCCAATTTATCGTTTATCAGTTTTACTACATGAAAGTGATCAAAGACGTGTACAGCATGTGGACAGTTCTTTAGCACAGATAATGTAAATGCAGCATATGTGGCTGTAGCAACAAGTTTGATTATAATCCCCTTTTCTTCTAATTCTTTTCCAGCGCATCAGCTCCATTGCCTTCGCCTACATACAAGATACGACCAGTATTCAGATCTACTACTATAGTTTTGTATACATGTCCTTTTTTACGGCAAACTCATCTATACCAATATTCTATACACCTTCCAGAGATGGCGGTTAGATTTCCCTGAGAGATATTTCATATGTATCTCCTTAATCAAATCTCAACTTATCCCTAAGCGTCCAGCTACATCTTTCAATGTCATGCTTCCCAGGAGATCAATAACATACTTTGCAAAACGAAAAGTATAACTTTGGCTTCCATTGGCAAACGTAATCTGTTCTTGTTGGTCATAATCATAGTCCTTGCATTTATAGCGCTGTATCTTCATTCTGATAATAATCTTTTACCACCAATTGGAAGTCCTAAGAAGTCACGAGTACGATAACCGTTCTTCACTAGATGATACTTTCTACATTTAGGACAATGTTTTTTCGTGCGTTTTGATTCTATATTTAAGACAATGGTATTACCCTTGCATTCAATACTAGTATATCTTAGGGTATATAAACCCCAAGCATGGTATAGATAGTTGTAGTTCATAATTGTATTTTTGTTTGTGGTTATTCAAATATACAAAAAACACAATAGCTTTCTTCTTTTTACATCATTTTATCATTCCAAATTTCGGAAGATCCTAATTTTGTTTATATGAGTACATTAAAGTTACAACAATTTTCGCTAATCACCAATTTTTAATAATTATAATTCATCGAACTCACGTTAATATAAAGAATCAAGAAATAACAGACTATTGTCTTTTCTTAGCACATTTAGGGCATAATCCCTTTATCATGAAGTTTACACTGTGCATTTCATAACCTGTAGGAATGCAAAGATCTGGAATAGGCATATCGTATAAGCAGAAGGTTTTGTGGCAACGTTCACAAAAGAAATGCATGTGCTCGTCTTCATCTTCCTCAATGCTTTTGCTTAGACATAGTTCGTATTTTGTTCCACCGTTACCGTCTTCAACCGTGTGAACTAAATGATTGTCGCGGAACAATGTGAGTGTACGGAATATGTTTGACTTGTCTATTGTGAGAATCTTATCTTCCAGTTCTTTCATAGACACTGGATTTTCACATGTTGCAAGAGACTTGGCAATCACTATTCTGTTGGAAGTAGGTTTGATGCCATGCTTTTCAAGAAGTAAAATGCATTTATTTTCATCCATTTTATTTGTTATTTATATACAAAAGTAGTTAATCCTATCGTATAAACCAAATATATTTTCATATTATTTCTACTTTTGTAGCCGTGAATAGAACGATGCATAGACAAAGGCTTTGGGCATGGATGCTATTGGCAGTGTTTGTGCCAATGCTTATGATGTCAACATTCCACCGACATGAAGAGGTGAGGAGTGCTGGCATAACTTGCTATGATTGTCAGCATCATATACATCATGCTGGACATATTGCCAATGGATGGACTTCTATAGACAAATGCGTGCTATGCCATTTTCATAGTCTTCCTTATATTCTTGGAACAGAAATCTGCTTAGCTTTATTCACCGTTTTAATATATCAATTATTGGCTTTCTTAAAGCCAATGCATGCTACCACATTCCGTGGCATAACAACAACACGTGGTCCTCCATCTTTTTATTTATTGTAAAGTAAATAGTATTTTTAAGGTAAAATTTAATTCAATAGAATGAAAAGATTATATTTCATGCTGTTGCTCATATGTGTTTGTATATGTGCTACAGCTGAGCCTATGGCTCCAAAGGCATCATTGTCTGGTCATGTGACTGATGCTTCAGATAAAAGTCCACTTGTTGGCGTAACAATATATATCCCAGAGTTGTCTCTGGGAACAACAACTGATGAAAATGGTAATTATGTTATAGCAGATCTTCCATTGAAGACCATAACTTTACAGATTAGTTATCTAGGTCATCAGACGATAATCAAAAAAATAACATTGCAAAAAAACATGACTGCAGACTTTGTCATGAAAGAATCCAATGCAATGATAAATGAAGTTGTTGTAACAGGACTGGCAGGAAATTCATTGATGAAAGATTCACCTACACCTGTATCTGTGCTTACCGCTGCAGACATAAAGTCGGTATCTTCAACAAATATCATTGATGCAATAGCACATCAGCCTGGTATATCACAGATTACTACGGGGAGCGGTATTTCAAAGCCTGTGATACGTGGATTGGGATATAACCGTATTGTTACTGTTAATGATGGGGTCAGACAGGAAGGACAGCAGTGGGGAGATGAACATGGTATTGAAATTGATCCACAAACAGTGAATAACATTGAAATTCTAAAAGGTCCGGCTTCACTGATGTATGGATCAGACGCTATGGCTGGTGTTGTTATATTCCACGATGCACCAACCTTGGCAAAGAATACGGTTGCTGGTGATGTTTCATCGGAATATCAAACAAATAATGGACTGTTTGACTATTCTCTTCACATGGCGGGAAATAACAACGGATATGTATGGGGTGTGCGCTATTCTGATAAGATGGCACATGCATATAAAAATAAATATGATGGATATGTAGACAATTCGCAATTCAGAGAACGTGCGATGTCTGGCTTATTTGGAGTAAACAAAAGTTGGGGATACAGCCATCTTAAATTGAGTTACTATCATTTGACTCCAAGTATGATTGAAGACCCAGGCGCAGTTGGTAACAAAGATTATAGTCACGGGTTGCCATATCAGCAGATACACCATTATAAAGCAGTGTTAGATAATTCATTTTATGTTGGTGATGGTAATATAAAGGCAATTTTTGCATATCAGCAAAACCGTAGACAGGAATTTGAGGATGCCGAAAATCCAAATAAACCTGGACTTGATTTTATGTTGCATACGATAAACTATGATGTTCATTATGCTATTCAGCCAGCTGAGGGCTTGAGCTTTGCTTCTGGAGTGAATGGCATGTATCAACGCTCAATAAATAAAGGTGATGAGTTCCTTATACCTGCATATGCTCTTTTTGATTTTGGTGCATTTGCAACTTCTAGTTACAAGACTGGAAACTTGAATATTAGCGGTGGATTGAGATATGATACCAGACATGTTCGCAGTTTTGCCCTCGAAGACAGATTTGGTAGTATCTCGCGTACCTTCAATGGAGTTACAGGTAGTATTGGTGCAACATATGCTATTAACGACAAAATGAATGTAAGGTTAAATGCGGCAAGAGGTTTCCGTGTTCCTAATCTTAGTGAGTTGGCTTCAAATGGTGAGCATGAGGGAACATTTAGATATGAAGTAGGTAATGTTGGGTTGAAACCAGAATATAGTTGGCAATTAGATGCTGGCTGGGATTATACATCTCCATATGTTTCTGCTCAATTATCTTTGTTTGCTAATTACATTGATAACTATATTTTTGCACATAAATTATCAGGAAATTTTATAGATAATGTTCCTGTATATCAGTTTGTGCAAGGAAATGCACGTCTGCTAGGTGGTGAAGCAAGTTTGGATATTCATCCTGTAGAAAGACTTCATTTTCAAAATGCCTTTTCTTATGTTGATGCAGAACAGTTGAATCAGCCAGCTGATGCGAAATATCTTCCAATGACTCCTGCGCCACGTTGGACTTCAGAATTGAAATATGATATTGTTCGTGATGGCGAGACATTAAATAATGCCTATGTTAAAATAGGATTAGAGTGTGATCTTCGTCAGAATCATTTCTACGGACTTGATAATACTGAAACTGCTACACCTTCTTATACGCTGTTGAATGCTTCAATGGGAACGGATGTGAAATGCAAAGGCAAGAAAATATTCTCAATATATCTTACGGGTGACAATCTTACAAACAGAGCATACCAGAATCACTTGAGTAGATTGAAATACGCAGGATTAAACCCTGTTACAGGAAGAGAAGGCGTATATAATATGGGACGTAATTTCGGAATTAAGGTGGTTGCACCTATAAATCTATAGAAAAATGATATTATAGACAGTTGTTGATTGTTGATACAATGTATTCAACTTCGCTGTCTGTAAGAACTTGATTGCAAGGCAAACTTAATTCGCTCTCTGCAATATATTCTGTTATGGGGAATGATAATTGATTCCATTCCCTGTAACAGTTTTGTTTATGTGGAGGAATAGGGTAGTGAATCATAGTTTCAATACCTTTATCATTAAGTCGTTGCTTTGTTAAATCACGATTTTCGCAGATTATAGGATAGATATGATACACCGAGTTAGGAATATTCAGAACCTTTATATTCTTATTGCTAATGTTTTCATTATAGAATTTAGCAATAGCAATTCTTCTTTTGTTGTCGTTATCAAGATATTTTAGCTTCACGCTTAATATTGCGGCCTGAATTTCATCAATTCTGCTATTCATTCCTTTGTATGGAAA
>JAGPJJ010000133.1 GCA_018054505.1 Prevotella sp. | reverse complement strand
CGAATAATATAAGGAGGAAAGAAACTATGATTAGAGAAGTAAAATTCGAAAGCCAAGACCGTCGTATCAAAGGTATCATTGAAGCCTTGAACGCTAACGGCATCAAAGACATCGAAGAAGCTAACGCAATCTGCGAAGCTGCCGGACTTGATCCTTATAAAACGTGTGAAGAAACTCAGCCTATCTGTTTTGAAAACGCAAAATGGGCTTATGTGGTAGGTACTGCAATTGCTCTTAAGAAGAACTGCACAAACGCTGCTGAAGCTGCTGAAGCTATCGGTATCGGTTTGCAGGCATTCTGTATCCCGGGTTCTGTAGCTGACGACCGTAAGGTTGGTATCGGTCATGGTAACCTGGCTGCTATGTTGCTTCGCGAAGAAACTAAATGTTTCGCATTCCTTGCAGGTCACGAATCTTTCGCTGCTGCTGAAGGTGCTATCAAAATCGCTGCAAAAGCAGACAAAGTACGTAAAGAGCCATTGCGTTGCATCCTGAACGGTCTTGGAAAAGACGCTGCTCAGATCATCTCTCGTATCAATGGTTTTACTTATGTTCAGACTCAGTTTGATTATTTCACTGGTGAGCTGAAAGTAGTTCGCGAAATCGCTTACTCTGACGGTCCTCGTGCAAAAGTAAAATGCTACGGTGCTGACGATGTTCGCGAAGGTGTAGCTATCATGTGGAAAGAAGGCGTAGACGTATCTATCACAGGTAACTCTACTAACCCGACTCGTTTCCAACACCCGGTTGCCGGTACTTATAAGAAAGAACGTGTATTGGCTGGTAAGCCATACTTCTCAGTTGCTTCCGGTGGTGGTACAGGCCGTACTCTTCACCCCGATAACATGGCAGCTGGTCCGGCTTCTTATGGTATGACAGATACGATGGGTCGTATGCACTCTGATGCACAGTTCGCTGGTTCTTCATCAGTTCCTGCTCACGTAGAAATGATGGGATTCCTGGGAATTGGTAACAACCCGATGGTAGGTTGTACAGTAGCTTGTGCTGTTGACGTAGCTCAGGCTTTGGCTAAGTAATTAAAGTTACATTATATAAATAAACTCCTGTAGTCCATGTGATTACAGGAGTTTTTTATTTGTGGTAATTTGAAGTAGATGGTAGTTTTAGATACCTTATCTCACCTATCATTTAGAATTGTTGAATGATAGATTTATATACAATGAAAGCTACATTTACATAAAATCATAATCAAAAGAAGCAGCAGGAACGCTTGAACCAGCAGAAAGCTATGAGAGAGGGCAAATCGAAGAGTTAATATCTTTTGCCAACTCAAATCATTTATGAATAACTATTATAGTATTGATTAATAACAGATTGCTATAGTTTACAAGAAGCCGAAATGATAGGATTCTTGGGAATTGGTAACCCCCAATGGTAAGTTGCACTGTGGCTTGCGCTGTAGACGTAGCTCAGGCCTTAGCTAAGTAATAAAAGTTACTTATTATTATACAGGAGAGTATTTTTTATAAGGCACTCTCCTATTTTTATAAAAAAGATGATGATTGTTACAAATAATCTACACTATCGTTGTTTAGTTCTCTACAACAAATTCTTACCATGAACCAGCTTATAACATATCTTTGCAATGAGATAATAATATCCATAAATTATTAAAAAGAGAAGAGGATATAAAGAGAGAATTTTAGAAAATAAAGAATTACATAAAATAAACTCTCGAAAATAATCCAGTATGACACACATCGGACAAATTATTGAAAAAGAGCTCCATCGCCAAGAACGCTCGGTCACATGGTTCGCAAGACGACTCTATTGCGATCGAACTAATGTATATAATATATTTAGAAGACAGAGCTTAGATACAGAACTGTTGTTACGTATATCCATTATATTAGAATACAATTTCTTCCAAATATATTCTGATATATATAACAACAGAACATAGAAATATCTTCTACAACCTTGTATATAAAACAGCAACAATTAAAAGGATATTTATGTTTAAAGAGCATGTATCTTTGCAAAGTTTTTTAAGACAACCAAAGTATATGACTAAAAAGATTACACATTAAAAACAAAAAAGATGAAACAATTTAGAATTTTAAGTATGTTGATGATTGTGCTTATATCAAGCCTGTCATTTGTATCATGTGGAGATGATGATGATGAAACGTCTGGTGATTTCAGTGCCAGCATAGCAGGAGTTTATACAGGTAAACTCAAAGTTGGAACTAATGTTACAGCTGATGCATATGTAGTCACTGTTACCAAAGTATCTTCTTCTGTAGTAAAAGTTACCGCTGACTTCTACACAGATAACGGTAGTGAAAATTACAATGTTACTAAAGAAGGCAATCAATACATTCTTTCAAGCGAAAGCTCATCTGGTATCAACATAACTGTTACAGGTAAAGCAATGACTATAAGTTTCCTTAATAATGCAGGAAGTATGACCACTTTTACCGGAACTCGTGATTAAAGCCCACCAATCTTTACAGTAAAAGTAGAAATTCAGTAAAGGTTACAAATATCCCAAAGCCGTAATTTCCCTTTTCTTGAAAATGAGAAATTACGGCTTTTATAAATAAAAGCTATGAAAATTGTATATAACACTATTCTCTTTACATTACTATTTCTAGCCACAAGCTGTGATCATTCGGAGAAAATCGATGATATAAAACTTGAAATTTCACAAAACATCTTCCGCAACATCGACAATAACGGAGGGAAAATAACTGTTGCTATCACATCTAATTCTGAATGGATCATCGCAAATTCAGCTGATTGGTGCATACCAGACAAATATCAAGGAGAAGGAAACGATATACTTACTATAAAAATTCTAGCTAACACCAAACATGCAAACAGACAAACTAATCTAATCATATCCGCCCAAGGGATAAACCAAACAATCAAGATTTCACAACAAAAAGGAGAAGTTAATCCAGATTTAGATAAAATACACTATCAATTACCCGTTATTTTCCATGTTCTTTATCAAAACGAAAATGACATAAATCAATATATAAAAGAAGACCATTTAAAAGATGTATTAGTGCGAACTAACCATTTCTATCAATCTGAAAAGTGTGGAATTGATATAAATCTCGAATTTGTATTAGCAACCAAAGATAAGAATGGAACCACATTACCAGAACCTGGAGTAGAAAGAGTGCCATTTAATGAGCTTCCTATTGATTGCGAAAAGTTTATGAGAGATAATACAGGAAAATATACATCTTTACTATGGGAACCCAATGAATACATTAACATAATGGTATATCCTTTTACGGATTCGCAGATTTTAGGCATATCTACATTTCCATATAGTTTAAAGGACTTTTTTTTAGAAGGGACTCAACAGGTATCAGCTTCGTGGATCACTTTAGAGAATTTGAGTTTCCCATATTGTATATCGATCAATAGTTCATATATTTATGAGCAAAGTACAGATGAAAGAATTAATCAAAACGATGCTGCAATAACATTAGCACACGAACTCGGACACTATTTAGGATTACGTCATGTATTCTCAGAAGGAGGGACCACTTCAATGTGTACCGATACTGATTATTGCAAAGATACTCCCAGTTATAACCGTAGTGAGTATGAACAATGGCTTAACAATTTGGATAAACAGAATAAATATCAATTAAAAGATTTAGCTAAACGATATAGCTGTGAAAAAGGAGAATATGAAGCACACAACATTATGGACTATGCATATTGCTTTTATAATGAAATAACTTTAGAACAACGAAAAAGAATACGCCATATCTTAAACTATAGCCCACTGATTCCAGGTCCCAAAGAAAGCAGAATAGATACCAGAGGCGTACAAGGCAGATTGAATTTGCCAATATGTATAATGAAATAACATAATCAGGTAAAACGGGGCAGCAAGTATTTCATCGACTGTTCCTCCATAGTAGTCAAATGTCAGAACAAGTCTTGACTATTACAACTAATTATCCGTTTTCTACATCACAATACAAAACTTTTATACAGGATAACTTGTTATTACAATATAACCAAACATCATGAAACGATGCTACTGACATTTTTAAACATACTGGCCACCATCATTGGCGTAATCAGTTTATTGATTGTAACCTATGGAGTATTCGTAGGATTCATAGCTTTTCTCCGTAACGAATTCAAACGGATCAACGGAACCTATACCATCAATAATGTCCGGCAGCTGAGAGCTGATTTCGGCAGTTACCTCTTATTGGGATTAGAATTTCTAATTGCATCAGACATACTAAAGACCGTAGTAGACCCGACTTTAGACGAACTGGCTATTTTAGGAGGTGTAGTTATAGTAAGAACTGTATTATCAGTCTTTCTGAATAAAGAAATAAAAGAACTAGCCGAAGAAGAAAATTCAAAAAGCACATAAATAGATTGGAATAAATAAAAAATGTATTACTTTTGCATGAATTCTTAATGACCTATGGTATGGAATATATCAATGAATTTCACAATGACTGAAATTCCAAAGAATATAAAGGACACGATATGAAAAAGAACTTACTATTATTACTTTGCTTGTTTTGTCTGGTCAATGTTTGCCATGCAAAAGCGAAAGACACTTTTACCGTTTTCCAATTAAACCTGTGGCATGGATGTACTAAAGTACCCAACGGAGATCAAGGCATTATTGATGTACTGGATCAGATGGATGCGGATGTCGTTTTTCTGTGCGAAATCAGAGACGGAAAACAGTTTATCCCTCATGTGATCGAAGAGCTGGAGAAGAGAGGAAAACATTACTATGGTGAAACGTTTGATCTTGCAATCGGTGTTTTGAGTAAATTCAAGCCGGACAGTTGGACCAAATGCTGCATCGTACCTGGTGACGAAGGTCGTGCTATGGTGAAAATGGTTGCAACAATCGAAGGCCAACCCGTATCTTTCTATTCTTGTCATTTGGACTACCGGCATTATCAATGCTATATGCCACGTGGATATAATGGTACTACCTGGAAGAAAATGGATAAGCCGATAACGGATGAAGAAGAAGTCTTGAAAGCAAACAGACAGTCTTTCCGGGATGAAACCATCCGTGCTTTTATTCAGGAAGTACAATCTGACATTCAACAAGGCCGCCCGATAATCATGGGAGGAGATTTTAATGAGCCCTCTCATTTAGACTGGCAGGCAGATACAAAGGATTTGTGGGATCATAATGGGGCTGTCATTCATTGGGACTGCTCAATGATGTTGAGCAAAGCAGGATTCAAAGAT